>NZ_CP123923.1:7505000-7618767 GCF_030450125.1 Streptomyces sp. WP-1 | reverse complement strand
AAACACCACCCACACCCACACCCACACCCACAACGCACCCCGGATTCCCCGCGCGTGGCTGATACGGCACACCCGTCACCGGCACGTGCCCGCTGGACTCATCCCCCGGCGGGCAACCAGGTGCCGCGCAGGCCCAAGGGAACTTCGGTGCGGCCGGTGCCCGCCGAGACGACCAGGCCGTGGTGGGGGCGCGCGATGGACCGGTCGTCGATGCGGGGCAGTTCCACGCGGGCGTCGTTGAGCCGGGTGCGCCGCACCGTCCCCGCGGTGAAGACGGCGACTGCCCGGGGCAGGCCGTGTTCCGTGCCGTGCGGGGCGCGGCCGGTGGGGCCCGCACCGAGCGAGAGGGACGGCCACCGCATATAACCGAGGACGACGCGGCCGTCCGGAGTGTCGTAGGCGTTGACGGTGTGCCACAGCCAGAACGCCTCATCGTCGACCCAGCGGACCGGGCAGCCGTCGCGGGGAATCAGGGCGATGCGCGTGGGCTGCTCGGGGCGCCAGGCAAGCTCGGAACCACCGTTCAGGGCGGCGGCGAGATCGAAGAAGGCCGGTTCCAGAACCAGACAGCGGCTGGTGCGGGCCATGTCATGAATCAACCGGGGGCCCGCAGACCTCGTCCATGGGGGTGGGACCTCGGCGGGCGACGTTCGGGCGGGCCGTGATGCCAGCGGGCCGCCACCCGCCGGAGGTCTCCTCGCTGAGGGCGTCCAGGCCATCTCGCCCACCTGCCCCGACCGACCTGCCCGGACACCCCGCCGACGCCCTCCAGCAGATCCTGCTGCCCGGCCAGGATCGCCTCCAGCAGCTCCCCATGGTTCGCGAGCAGATCCTCGATGTCCATGCCCGGATCCGAACCACCACCGACCAGGTCACCGATCAGACCGACCAGGCCCAGCACCGTCCGGATCGCGTCCAGGAACCGCGCCTCACCACCAGCGCCCCGCGCCCTGCTGCCCGCCAACGCCCGCGGCAACGAGGCCACGGTCACCGTGGTCGACCCCCGCTCCTACATGACCTACCTGCCGTTCCTGCCCGAGGCCGCCGGCGGCAACGTCGCCGACCGCAACCTCGTCGCCCCCCCCTGCGGCCCACCCTCAAGAAGGCCGACGTCGTCACCGGACACGTGGTCGCCGTCGACCACACCTGTAAGACCGCGACGATCGTGCCCCCGGCGGGTGACGAGTACGACCTCCCCTTCGACTACCTCGTCGTCGTCACCGGCTCGGTCTCCCGCACCTTCCCCATCCCCGGCCTCGCCCAGCACGCCATCGGCCTGAAGACCGTCGAGGAAGCCGTCTCCCTGCGCAACCACGTGCTCTGGCAGCTCGACAAGGCCGACTCCACCACCGACCCCGACGCTCGCCGCAAGGCCCTCACCTTCGTCTTCGTCGGCGGTGGCTTCGCCGGTGTGGAGGCTGTCGGCGAGATCGAGGACATGTGCCGTGACGCGGCGGAGAACTACCGCAACATCGGCCGTGAGGACATGCGCTTCATCCTCGTCGAAGCCGCGAACCGCATCCTGCCCGAGATGGGCCCCGACCTGGGCGTGTGGACGAAGGAGAAGCTGGAACAGCGCGGTGTCGAGGTGTACTTGGAGACCTCGATGGAGTCCTGCACCGCCCAGCAGGTCCTGCTGAAGAACGGGGTGGAGACCCCCGCCTCCACCATCGTCTGAACCGCCGGAGTCAAGCCCCGCACGCGTACCGCCAGGCCAAGGTGCTCGGCGACAACATCGTCGCCCGTCTGCGCGGCCGGCGGCAGAAGGAGTACAAGCACGCCAACCTCGGTGCGGTCGCCAGCATCGGCGTCCACAAGGGCGTCGCGATCATGTTCGGCAAGATCAAGCTCAAGGGCCTGCCGGCCTGGTGGTTCCACCGCCTCTACCACGGCGCCATGGTGCCCACCGTCAACCGCAAGGTCCGCGTCTTCCCGGACTGGACGCTCGCCATGTTCATGCGCCGCGAGACCGTCGCGCTGCCGGAGATGGCCCACCCGCGGGACGCGTTCATCGACGCCGCCCTGCCCGGGCCGCAGCCGCGTCGCGCCGATCGAGCCGACGGGCTCGCGCTCGTCACCGGCAAGGGCCACGCTGATGGCGTGACTTCCACTCCATGACAGCGGGGTCCACTGGCGCAGGTTGACGTCACTTCAGCACGGAAAGGTCCGACGCGCCGATACCGCTTCATGACACCTTGGACAGGCAGGTCGAGGCCGCGCAGGGCAAGTCAGCATCCGTTCTTCGCACGGCCTGGTGTTGTGCGGGAACGCGCAGCAACCGCTCGGCCTTCTCCAGGGCCTTGCGCTCCTGGAAGGCCGGTTCCCGCGGCGTGTCACCGTGGGAGGCGGATGTGGATGGTCTTGCCCTGCCCGGGGCCAGGGGTGATGGCCACCGTGTCGGCGAGATGGCGGACCATCGGCCAGCCGAAGCCGCCGGTGCCCCCGACGAGGTCCGGGGTGCGGGGCCGCGGGTGTGCGGGGTTGAGGTCGCTGACGGCGATGTGTACCGCATCGGTGCCGGCCGCGAGTTCGAGGGTGTAATGGCCGCCGCCGTGACGCAGGGCGTTGGTGGCGAGTTCGGAGACCACGAGGGCCAGGGTTTCCGCCGGCTCGGGAGTCGGAGCCGGGTCCAGACCGTCGGCGAAGGCGCGGGCGGCCTCACGCGCATGAGCGATGTCGCCAGGACCGTCACCCACGACGACGGCAGAGGCTCGGGACTATCTGGTGCGCGCCGTCGTCTCCGTGTCACCCATGTGCATCCCCCCCGGCCCCGGATCGGATCGGATTGTGCCACCGGTTCAGCTTGTGCCCGCCGAGCCGGGATACAACCCGGGAACACACTCTTCCGGATGCACTTACGGCAGAACACCAAATGCCCGCCCGGGAGAAAATCTGTCGCGGTGACAGTAGACATTGCCTTGCCGCAGAGCTACAGTCTTGCTCGTACTCAGGAAGTCGCAGAGAGTACGGCAGACACGAACTGCCGTGCGAGCAGGTGAAGCAGGACACGGCTCTCAGGGGTCGTGAGCAGTACCCGTGGTATCCAGCAGTACAGCCGAGTAACCGAAGGTGAGGAGCGAGACGCCATCAGGATCGCCCGGGCGAGGAAGCACTCCGCCCGGGTACCGCAGGCCCCGGATTGGAAGGTGGTCCCCGGTCACGCATCCGCGATCCCCGCAGCCCCGCCCTCCCGGGCGGAAACTGCGGACACAGAAGACCGGCACAGTCGGCCGGTAGATGGTGTTGCAAGCTCGGGGCCCGGACGCCGCACGGCGTCCGGGCCCCCCGACGCGTCCGCTGAAGGAAGAGGTCTATGCCCCCTGGCAGTTCCCGCCCCGTCGACAATCTCGATGACGACGACTACCCCGCCTACACCATGGGCCGGGCCGCCGAGATGCTCGGCACCACTCCCGCCTTCCTCCGCGCCCTGGGCGAACACCGCCTGATCACCCCCCTGCGCTCACAAGGCGGTCATCGCCGCTACTCCCGCTACCAGCTGCGCATCGCCGCCCGTGCCCGCGAACTCGTCGACGAGGGCACCCCCATCGAAGCCGCCTGCCGCATCATCATCCTCGAGGACCAGCTCCAGGAAGCCCAGCGCATCAACGAGGAACTACGCGCACAACACCACCAGGCGCCGTCGAAGACCACTGCCTGACCAGAACACCGGGCCCGGCAGACGCCGACCGCCGACACGACAAGACCAACACCACAACTCCGCACACACCGCCCGGCAGAACATGCCACCCCAGCGCCCCAAGCTCCGCCCCCACCGAGGCCGACTCCGGGCCCGTGTTTCGAGTGCGGTGTGGCAGGGGGCGGCCTTCTCGTTCGTGTGCAGCGCTGGCGGTGAAGCCGCGCAGTCGGTTCGGCATCGGGTGCCGCCAGGAGTGGACAGACGGGACCTGCGCCCCGCTTCAGGGTCGGTTCCGCCCGTACCTAGCAGGCGCTGGAGATCCAGTCCCCGTTGGTGCGGTGGCGGTCCAGCCCCAGGGCCTCGAACTCGTCCTCGCCCGGGCTCCTTCGTGCGCCAAGCCGCCGCAGCGCCTGCGAGACGGGGCTGACCGCTCGCCAGAATCGCTTCCTCGTCGGCTTGTCCAGCGGCCCCAGCGCGAGTGAGCCCTCGGCCCAGACGGCGGCTCGTTGCTCGCCGGCTCCCCCGAAGTATTCCGCCTCCGCATAGGCGATGGGCCCCGCGGCGGACCATTGAGCCAGCAGGGTGTCGAAGCCCCCTGGCAACCGCCAGAACCCCAGGTCTTTTCCCCCACAGCCGTCCGTGGCGCCGTCGAAGACCTCATCGGTCATCGGTATCAGCGACAAGCCCTGGCCGAGAGGCACCACTTGGGATCCAGGAAGCTCTCGCGACACTGTCCGCAGCATCTCGTCGCCCGCGATGACCGCCTGCAATTCGTAACTCACACCGCACCCTCCCCAATCGAACGGAGGTTCAACCCATGCCCCACCTGCGGATCCCCTCCAGCTGGACCATCGCTTCTGCGAACTCGTCGACCCTACCGGGCAGTTCGGCTTTGAACAGGCACCCAAAAGACTTGCGACCGCCGCCCACTCGGGCACATGGCCCTGAGCCCCGGCGGCCATGAACCCATCACCCATCGCACAGCTCACCCTGGCGCAGAGGAAAGCGCAGGGCGCGGCCGGACCGGGTGCCGGGGCAGACGACCTGGACCGCGTGGACGGGGGAGCCCGGAGTCGAGAGGTCCAGGGCTATCGGCTCATGACCGGTGACGACCTGGATCCGTCGGGCGACGTCCACGACCTGGACGGCGAAGCCGCCCGCCTCCGGGGTGAAGTAGGTGATCGCCTCCGACCATGCGGACAGGTGTCGCGGGGGCGGCGCAGGGATGGACGGGGCGTGCAGCCAGGCGAGGTCGCTCGGGAAATCGTCCCGGGTCCCGGCGATGGTCGCCAGCCGCGACTGCCCCGCCTCGGTCAGGGCGCGGGTCAGGGCGATGGCCGGCCGGATGTGACAGCCGCCGCCCGCAAAAATGACCGGGGCGTCCTCGGAGCACAGGTAGGCCACGCACACCGGGAGGTTGTACGGGCCCTCGACCAGCGCCGCCTCCAGGCCCATCCCGGCCGCCGTCAGCCGGTCGATGACGTCCCGGGCGTGCGGGTCATCGACCGTCGTGGGGTCGATCGACGTCCGCAGGCGACCGCCGCACCGCTGATCGCGGTGCAGTACGTCCCGCTCCACGACCTCGAACAGGGCGTGCAGCAGGGCCTCGTCGCGGGTGTTGCCGCACACCAGGCCGGTGCTGGTCGCGCGCAGTAGGTCCGGCGTCCGCTCGGGCCGATGCGCTCGGCGCCGCACCAGGTCGACGGGCAGCAGCACCTTGTCCCCGCTCAGGAGGCCGGTGCCCGGTGTCCAGTCCCACTGGATCTGGGCGAGCGTGCCCTCCGGGAACGGCACGGTGACCGGCAGCGCGGAGACGGGGTAGTCGGGCAACGAAGGCGCAGGCGATGATCAGCACGTCGGGCAGGGCCACGCCGCACCACATCAACATCGAACGCGCTCAGGCATGTCACCAAGTGAACACCACGGCCCGGGGCATCGGCCCCGGACCATGACGTATCTCGAAGTGACGTGAACTGTTCGCAACACCCCAAAGCGGCAGGGCCGTCAGGCGGCCACCGGCTGTTCGCGGTCGGCCGACCCAGCCCGCGCCGCCTGCCCGTGCTCGCCCTTCTCCCGCTCGCCGCCCGGGGTGCCCGGGGCGGAGCCGCGCAGGGTCTTGAGGGCGACCACCAGGCCCGCCGAGGCGCACACGCCGGCCGCGACGGCGATCAAATAGAGGAACGGGTTACCGATCAGCGGGACCACGAAGACGCCGCCGTGCGGGGCGCGCAGGGTGGCACCGAAGGCCATCGACAGGGCTCCGGTGAGCGCGCCGCCCGCCATCGCCGACGGGATGACCCGCAGCGGATCGGCCGCGGCGAACGGGATCGCGCCCTCGGAGATGAACGAGGCGCCCAGGACCCAGGCGGCCTTGCCGTTCTCCCGCTCGGTCGCGGTGAACAGCCGGCCGCGCACGGTGGTGGCCAGGGCCATGGCCAGCGGGGGCACCATGCCCGCCGCCATCACCGCGGCCATGATCTTCATCGCCGAGTCGCTCGGGTCGGAGACCGCGATCCCGGCGGTGGCGAAGGTGTAGGCGACCTTGTTGACCGGGCCGCCGAGATCGAAGCACATCATCAGGCCGAGCAGCGCGCCGAGCAGCACGGCGTTGGCGCCGCTGAGCCCGGACAGCCAGTCCGTCATGCCCTTCTGCGCGGTGGCGACGGGCTTGCCGATGACGACGAACATCAGGAACCCGACGACGGCCGAGGAGATCAGCGGGATCACCACCACCGGCATGATGCCGCGCAGCGCCTGCGGTATCCGCACCCGCTGGATCGCCGTCACCACCGCGCCGGAGATCAGTCCGGCCGCCAGACCGCCGAGGAAGCCGGCGTTGATGGACAGCGCGATCGAACCGCCGACGAAGCCGGGGACCAGCCCGGGGCGGTCGGCGATGCCGTAGGCGATGTAGCCGGCCAGGACCGGGACGAGGAAGGCGAAGGCCACCCCGCCGATCTGGAACATCAGCGCGGCCCAGTTGTCGGCCTGGGTCCAGACGAAGTGGTCCATGACCGAGGGGGCCTTGTTGACCTTGTAGCCGCCGAGCGCGAAGCCGATCGCGATCAGCAGACCGCCGGCCGCGACGAACGGGACCATGTAACTGACGCCCGACATGAGCCACTTGCGCAGCTTGGTGCCGTAGCCCTCGCCGGATTCACCGGTGCGTTCGACCGGGGTGCCGGCGGCGGCCGGGGCGGTCGTCTCACCCCGGGCGGCCTTCTGCCGGACCTCGGCAATCAGTTCGCCGGGGCGGTTGATGCCGGCCTTCACGCCGACGTCCACGGTCGGTTTCCCGGCGAAGCGGTCCTTGCCCCGCACGGGGACGTCGTGGGCGAGGATCACGCCGTCCGCCGCGGCGATCAGCGCCGGGTCGAGGCGGGTGAAGCCGGCCGAGCCCTGGGTCTCGACGACGAGTTCGACGCCCGCCTCCCGGCCGGCGTTCTCCAGCGACTCGGCGGCCATGTACGTGTGCGCGATGCCGGTGGGACAGGAGGTGACGGCGACGATCCTCAAGGGGTGCCCGGGGATGGGATCGGCGGTGGCGGGGCCCGCTGTGTCCTGCGGGGCGGGTGCTTCCGAGGTGGCGGGGGCCGCGTCCGGCGCGCCCGCCTCCGCCGGTGCCGCATCGTCGGCCGGAGAGGTCTGCGCGGCGCCCGAGGCCGCCTCACCCGAGGGCGGGGCCGCCTCCGTCTGCGCCGCGGCGGCCTCCCGCGGAGTCACGTCCCCCCGGATCAGCGCCGCCGCCGTCGCAGTGTCGGCGGCCGAGCGCAGCGCGGCCGTGAACTCGGCGTTCATCAGCTGGCGGGCCAGGGCGGACAGGATCGTCAGGTGGGCGTCGTCCGCGCCCGCCGGTGCGGCGATCAGGAAGACCAGGTCGGCGGGGCCGTCCGCGGCGCCGAAGTCGATCCCGGCGGCGCTGCGCCCGAAGGCGAGCGTCGGCTCGGTGACGTGGGCGCTGCGGCAGTGCGGGATGCCGATGCCGCCGTCCAGGCCGGTCGGCATCTGCGCCTCGCGGGTGGCCACGTCGGCGAGGAAGCCCGCCAGGTCGGTCACCCGGCCCAGGGCCGCCATCCGCTCGGCGAGGGCGCGCGCCGCCGCTTCCTTGGTTTCGGCGGACAGGTCGAGGTCGACCAGGTCCGCGGTGATCATCTCGCTCATCGCGGGCTCCTTCGCACGCGTGTCGCCCGAGCGGCGGGGGAAGCCGGGGCGGGGGTGGGGACGGGGATGCCGTGGGGGGCGGCGGGGGCTGGGGCCGGGGCCCCGGCACGGGTGCCGTCGGGCGCGGCGGAGGCCGTGTGGGCCGCGGGCGGGGAGCCCACGGTCGGGCTCCGGGTCCGGGTTCGGCGCTGGGTTCCCCGGAGAGCGGTGGGGGCCGTAGGGCGGGTCATGGCGCGGGGTCCGTCAGGGGGCGGTCGAGGGGGACGTCGGCCGTCACCGTGACCGCCGCCGGGGACAGGTCGGCCGGGGTGGGCATCACACTGCCGGGCAGCTGGACGGCGGCCGCGCCGTGGGCGACGGCCGAGGCCAGAGCTTCGGGGCCCGCGCCGCCCGCGATGAGGAAACCGGCCAGCGAGGCGTCGCCCGCGCCGACGTTGCTGCGGACGGCGGCCACCGGCGCGCCGCCGTACCAGGCGCTCGCGCCGGTCACGAGGAGTTGCCCGTCGGCGCCGAGGCTCGCCAGCACCGCGCCCGCGCCGAGCGAGCGCAGGTCCTCGGCCGCCTTCAGCGCGTCGCCCACCGTCGCCAAGGGGCGCCCGACGGCCTCAGCGAGTTCCTCGGCATTGGGCTTGACCACGTCCGGGCCCTCGCGCAGCGCCGCCAGGAGGGCGGGCCCGGAGGTGTCCAGCGCGACGCGCACCCCGGCGGCGTGCGCCCGGGCGACGAGGTCGGCGTACCAGGAGGGGGCGAGGCCGCGCGGGAGGCTGCCGCAGCAGGCGATCCAGTCGGCGCCGTGCGCCTGGCGCCGTACGGTCCGCAGGAGCAGTTCCCTCTCCTCGGGGCCGAGTTCCGGACCGGGCGCGTTGATCTTCGTCAGGACACCGTCCGCCTCGGCGAGGGCGATGTTGGAACGGGTGGTCCCGTCGACCGGGACCGGTGCGACCTCGATCCCCTGCGCGGCGAGGAGTTCGGCGACGAGGGCGCCCGGCGCGCCGCCCAGGGGCAGGACGGCGACGGTGCGGCGGCCGGCGGCGGCCACGGCGCGCGAGACGTTGACACCCTTGCCGCCGGGGTCCATGCGTTCGCCAGTGGCGCGGACGACCTCGCCGCGGTCGAGGGAAGGGATCTCGTAGGTGCGGTCCAGGGACGGGTTGGGGGTGACGGTGACGATCATGCGCGGACCACCTCCGTGCCGGCGCGCTCGATGGCGGCGGCGTCCTCGGAGCTCAGGGCGCTGTCGGTGATCAGCAGGTCCACGTCGTCCAGGTCGGCGAAGCGGGCGAAGTGCTCCTGGCCGTGCTTGTCGGAGTCGGCGAGCAGCACCACCCGGCGGGCGGCGGCGACGGCGGCCCGCTTCACGGCGGCCTCGGCGAGGTCGGGGGTGGTCAGTCCGTGCGCGGTGGAGAAGCCGTTGGCGGCGACGAACAACACGTCGGCGCGGATCTCGCCGTACGCGCGCAGCGCCCAGGCATCCACGGCGGCCCGGGTACGGTGCCGTACGCGGCCGCCGACCAGGTGGAGCTGGAGGCCGGGGTGGTCGGCGAGGCGGGCGGCGATGGGCAGGGAGTGGGTGACGACGGTCAGTTCGCTCTCCAGCGGGAGCGCGGCGGCCAGGCGGGCCACGGTGGTGCCGGCGTCGAGGATCACGGTGCCCTCGACGGGCAGTTCGGCCAGGGCCGCCTTGGCGATGCGGTCCTTCTGGTCGGCCGCCGTGGACTCGCGTTCGGTGAGGTCCGGTTCGAAGTCGAGGCGGCCGGCCGGGATGGCACCGCCGTGCACCCGGCGCAGCAGTCCGGCCCGGTCGAGGGCCTTGAGGTCGCGGCGGATCGTCTCCGCCGTCACCTGGAGCTCCTCCGCGAGCGACACGACGTCCACCCGGCCGCCGTCACGGGCGAGCCGGAGGATCTCCTGCTGTCGCTCCGCTGCGTACATGTCCGTCTGCCTCCGACCGATGCCCGAATCTGTGGTTTACCGAGGAGGCTACGCATGCAGTGCGGGAAAGTAAACAGATTCGGGTGGTGTTCGGGCATGAACAGACATCGGCGGGGACAACCGGACACGCTCGGGCCGGCCCTCCCCTGTTCACCGAGCAGGCCGTCAGGGTGCGGGCCGCGAGATGCTTGGGCGTCATGTCCAAGCCGCTGGACTGCCGAGGGCCCCGCATTCCAGCCAAATCCTGGATGCGGGCCGGCGCGCGGGCCTCAACCGGCCTCCTGCCGGGACAGCCGGGCCCGGTCGGTCTTCCCGTTGGAGCTGAGCGGAAACCGGTCGAAGACCCGGCACAGATCGGGCACGCGCGCCGGATCCAGCAGCGTGCCGAGGCGACGCAGCACCTCGGCCGGCGTGAGCGTCGTGACCACGCAGAGCACCATGTCCCGGCGGTCGGTGGGGGGCAGCAGCACGGCATGGTCCACCCCTGGGATGTTCCGGGCGGCGGACTCGATCTCGGCGGCGCTGGTGCGCACACCGTGGCGCTTGAACATGTCGTCGCCGCGACCGTGGAAGTAGAGGTAGCCGTCACCGTCGAGATGCCCGAAGTCCCCGGTGTGCAGCCGCACCTCGCCGGTGTGCGGATCGGTCCGGAAGCGCGCGGCGGTCAGCTCGGGCGCCCGCCAGTACCCGGCCATCACGTGCGGTCCGCTGACCACGATCTCGCCCGCCTCTCCGGGTGCGGCGGGAACACCGTCCGCCGTCAGGATGCGGATGCGTGTGCCGTCGAGCGCGCGGCCTACCGAACCGGGCCTGCGCAGGTCGCCGTCGACCTCCAGTACGGAGATCCGCTTGCACTCCGTGGTTCCGTACATCAACTGGATGCCCGCGCGGGGAAAGTGCTCGCGTAATTGGGCACGCACCGCCTGGGGGAGATCTTCACCGGTGTTGGTGAAGAGGCGGATCCGGCTCGGTCCGGGGTCGCGCCGGGCGCTGTGCAGGAGCATGGTCGCGAGTGAGGGCACCAACGGCACGACGGTGGCGCCGCGTTCTCGCGCGACGGCGGCCAGCCGCAGGTCCGCCGTCCGGGAGAGCAGCACCAGACGGGCACCGGCCAGGGCGCACAGGAAGACCTGGTAGAGGCCGTAGTCGAAGGAGAGGGGCAGGCGGCAGAGGACGATGTCGTCCGTCTGGTAACGCAGCCGCGCCGCGACAGCGCGGGTCGCCCACAGGACCCTCTCGTGTGGAGAGACGACCGCTTTGGGTGCGGCGGTGCTGCCGGAGGTGTAGATCAGCAACGCGGTGTCCGCCGGGGCGAGTTCGGCGCGCGGGTGCGTCATCGGGCCGCCCGGGCGCCCCACCTCCGCCCAGACCTCATGCAGGCTGCACGCCGTGTCCGCTGTCTCGTCGATCCGGTCGGTGATGACAAGGCGGGGTTGGGCGTCCGCGACGACCTGGCCCAGTTGGTACGCCGTTGTCGCGGGGCCGAGCGGCACGAAGACCGCCCCCGCCCGCAGACAGCCGTAGAGGATGGCGACGAACTCACGGCTCGCGGTGGCGCGCACCACCACACGGTCTCCGGCGGACACGCCCCGGCGGTGCAGCCACTGTGCGAACTCACGGCTGTGCTCGGCGAGTTCGTCGTAGCTCCAGTCGCCCTGGTCATCGGTCACGGCGAGCTCGCCGCCGTGGGCGGCTGCCGCGTGGTCCAGCACGTCGACGACATGGCGCAGGGTCGGCCCCTGCCGTGCCTCGACGGTCACGGTGTCGGCTCCCGGGAGAGCTGTCGGTTCAGGACCGACCACAGGGTGGCGGCGGTGCGGAAGGTCTCGCGGTGGAGGCTGTCGTCGGGGAGGCGCACGCCATACGCCTGTTCCAGCGTGCTCAGCAGCTCGACCGCGGCCATGGAGTCGATACCGAGGTCGATGAGCTCGGCGTCGGGCGGCAGCGGCTCGTCGGGAGAGAGATAGGGCAGCGCGGCGCGCAGCAGTACCTCGAATCGGTCATCCCATGGCATCGTCTTTCCACTCCCTTTCGACAGGCACACGTTTCAGTTCCAGGCGGGACGCGGAGACGACGCTCCCGCCGCGTACCACCAGCTCGGTCGGGGCGGGCCTGCTGAGGAAGCCGAGCAGGCCGGTGGTCAGGCCGTAGGCGCCGACGTTCGGGATTGCGATCCGGTCGCCCGGCCGCAGTCGCGGTACCGGCACCTCCCGGCCGAGCAGGTCGGCCGGAGTGCACAGCGGCCCGACGATACGTGCTGACGTCACGGCCGGGCCAAAGACCTGGGCTGCGTCGGAGGCGTCGGCCGCCCGCGGGATTCCGACGGGCTCCACGGACAGGGGAAGCAACCTCCCCGTCCCGGAGAGTCCGCCGAGCGCGTTGACCCCCGCGTCGAGCACCACGAACTGCTTTCCCTTGCTGTTCTTGACCTCGGTGACGGTGCAGATCAGCGTGCCGCAGTCGGCGACGAGATGTCTGCCGGACTCGAAGGCGATCACGGGGGCTCCCGTGCGCCATGCCGGGAACAGCAGGTCCAGGTCCTGCCGGAGCACCTGTGCCAGTCCGGGGTAGCCGGGCCGTCGGCCGGACTGCGTGTAGGGAGCGGCGAAGCCGCCGCCGAGGTCCAGCATCCGCGGTGCAAACCCGTACTGGTCGCATACCGCCGCGGCAGTGGCGATACTGCGACGGAGTTCCTGGATCAGGCTCGGTTCGTCGACGGCGTTGGTCATCGAGAACAGGTGGAGGCCGCTGAGGTCGATCCGCGGACACCGCGCGGCCGCCGCGAGCGCCGGGCCGAGGAGTTCCAGGTCGATTCCGAACTGCGAGGGTGTACCGGTCATGTGCAGGCCGCCGGCCGGGGCCGCACGCGCCCCGTTCACGCGCAGCAGTACACGCGGCCGGCGGTCGTCGACGGCCGCGATCCGGTCGAGCCGCCGCAGTTCGTGCGCCGATTCCACGGAGAAGTCCAGGACACCGTGCCGCAGGGCGTGCGCGATCTCGCCGTCCGTCTTTCCGGGCCCTGTGTACAGGATTTCGACGCCGCGGAACCCGGCGCCGAGCGCGCAGGCCAGCTCTCCCACCGAGCTGATCTCCGCTCGGCAGCCGGCGATGCGCAGTGCCCGTACGACGTCGTCGTGCGGGTTTGCCTTGAGGGAGTAGTAGAGGAGGGTCGGTGCCGGAAGCGCCGCTCGCAGGTCTTCCACGGCGGCCGTCACCCGATCCAGGTCGTACACGTACACCGGGCCGGGGTAGCACTGGGCCAGCTGATCCTCCCATGCCGCGGCGTCGAGGTCAGCCATGCGCATCGAGGCGGTCACGCAGGGCCGACAGGAAGGCCCAGTAGGGCGCGCTGCCCGGCTGCCGCCCGGCAAGGACGTCCGCGAGCATGATGCGGTGCCGGGGCTCGGCCCGGCTCACCCGGACGCTGTTGGTGACATCCGGTGCCGGGCAGGTCACCAGATGGCTGGTGCGGATGCCGTCGGCGTCGTTGAGGGCCCGGGCCCAGGCAACGCACTTGATCTGCTGCACGTTCTCGACCACCAGCACGTGTGTGGTGTCGACGCCAGCCAACGCCTCGATGACGGGCCGGCGGTAGTGCGAGATGTTCGACCGGTAGTAGTCGTAGAGGTAGGTGAAACGGGTCCCCCGCGGATAAGGGTTGTCGTCGACGAGGCGGTGCAGGCCGTCGAGGCCTGCCTGGGGGACGCGGTCGTGGTCCGCCGCGGTCTGTGCCTTGATGGTGGCCCATGCGACCGGCTCACCGGTGCGTACGAACGTCGCGTCGACGCGGCCCCGTGCCCAACGGGTCCCGAGGCCGGCGACGTACTCGGCGACCCGTTGCCAGTCCGCACACCGCTCCTCGCCGCTGGGCACCAGGTGCGTTTCCTCGCCGTTTCCGAGGAAACCGACCATCGGCAGTCCGAGCGCCTCCGCCACCCGGAGCCCGATCAGGAGATCTCCCGCGACGGAGGCGGTGAGCCCGGATATCCGTCCGGACGAGTGGTCGATGCACGGCGAGGACAGCACACAGGTCGCGGCGCGCCAGTCGGCTGCTCCCAGGAGACCGACCACGGGCAGCTGTGTGCTGATCTCGTCGTCCGCCGGCCGCAGCCCGAGCCGTCTCAGGTGGCCCTCGCGGTCCGGGTACATGCCGTGCATCGCATCGGAGACCCAGGCCAGTGGACCGTAGGAACCCTGCACAGGGGGATGGTTCATCCGGAAAGACCTCCGTCTCTCAGCTGCCGTAGGTCGCGGCGACATGGCGCGCACCCCGTCCGCGCTCGGACGCGGCTGTCCTGTGTCGGTCGAACCTGACTCGCTCCCCGAGCAGGTCCTTGGTCGCCGCGCATACCGGCCAGGCCACGTCGACACGCGGGATCGCGCGCGAGGCCAGGGCGTCCTTGAGCGGCCCGCTACCGCCGAGCAGGTCGTAGGTCGCGATACCGCTGCCGTGCCACCGGCGGTGCAGACCGATGGTGGTCAGGAACGCACCGGGAGACAGCTTGGCGAAGGTCTCGGCGTAGGAACTCTGCATGCCGTAGACCACGTCGCCGAGGCGCATCTCCATGAAGTACGCGGCCGGTGCACCCCCGGCCGTCGCGAGAGTGAGCAGGCATTCGTCCCGCCTCAGCAGCGCGCGGTAGAACGCCAGCTCCCCTTCGTCGAGATGGGTGCCCCGACGCGCTTTCCATGATTGTCTCTCGATGTTTTCCATCACGTCGATCGCGGCATCTTCACGCACCGTCGTCACCTCGAACTCCCGGTCCCAGCGCCGGACCCGGCGCCAGAACGTCCGGCCGAAATGCCGTTGCGCTCCGATCAGCATGTCCGCACCGTCGTCGTGCCAGTCGATGACCGGATTCGGCAGGCGCACCACCACTGCGGTGTCCGGCTGATCTGCCAGGCACTTGACGACCGGGGCGTTTCGTTCCGTCTCGTGCAGATGAAAGGCTCTGGCGCCGATTCTCTCCACGGACCGGAGCAACTGCGTGCGCAACATGTCCGCGTCGCCGAAAGGCTCGCTGGCCAGAAAGGGTTCGCGCGGTATGAGCGTGCTGATGACGCCGTTTCGCCGCTGCCGAAGAACGCCGACGGCCATACCGCCGTCCCCTTCGATGACCAACAGCGCCACCTCATGCCGTCCGAGGGCTTCGATGCGCGCGGCGAGGGCGGCCGGCTGCCAGTACGGCAGGTGCGCACCGCCCGACCACAGGTCGTTCACCGCGGACGAGCTCAACAGCCCGAGCATCTCCTCACCGGTCACGAGCAGGGTCACTTTCATCGCACGCTCCCGCGATAGCGTCAGGACAGCCAGCCGCTCAGCCCGACGATTTCCTCAGCGATCTCGTCGAGTTCGCGGTCCGCATCGATCAGATGGTCCCCGATCCCGTTCCGGGCCATGATGTCGGTGAGTTCTTTCGCCCTGGCGAGATTGCGGGCGAGTCCCCGGCCGCGTTCCCTTTGGCGCATGCGGCCTTCCAGCGTTGTCTCGTCCACGTGCAGCCGGTAGACCGAGATGTCGGCGCCCGGCACCGCCTGTTCGATGAGCCGCGTGTCCTCGCGGGTTTCCACGACTCCGCTCAGGACGAGCCGGTCGGCGCCGGCCTCACGGAAGTTGGCCCACACGGCTGCGAGGTTCTTGGCACCGAGTTCCCGGTTGAAGCGGTCGCGGGAGTCGGGAACGTAGCACCAACGGATGTTGTCCATGTCGATCAGGGCGTGGGCTACCTTACGTTCCCTCAGGATTTCGCGGATCTCCCAGCAGGTGACGGTCTTCCCGGTGCCGGAAGGCCCGGTGACCACGATGACGGGCACATGTGCCATAGCGCTGCAATTCCAATCGTCAATGCCATGAGGGCGGTGCCGTGAACTGCCCCGGCGGCTCGGGAGCACCTCTTGGTTTTGGCAACTGTGCGGTGTTCAGGGCGATTGCCGTCGCCAGTGTCAGGTTTTCATCCACTTCCAGCAGGTGGAAGCGTCCTTGGTCGTGTCGGAAGACCCGGTTGCGCTCCAGGGGCACGCCGAGCAGATGGCACAGCAACCAGCTCGACGGGCCGCCGTGCGAGACGACGAGCACCCGCTCGGCGCCGAGCGCTGCGGCCTCCCGCGCCACCGACCTCATCGCCACGACCAAGCGCCGACTCGCCGCGCGTACCGACTCCTCTCCGGGAGGATCGACCAGGTCGGTCGAGACGCGTGCCAGCGCCGTCTGCGCCGGCCCGATCCGCGCCGCGATCTGCGGCAGCGTGAGGCCGGCCAGGGAGGGGAACGAGCGCTCCCCCAGGTCCTCGTGCAGACGGGCGTCGAGGCCGAGTCCGGTGCCCGCGAGTGTCCAGGTCTCCACCGCGCGGCGCAGCGGGGAACACCAGACGGCGTCGGGCGCGAAACGCCGCAGGACGGGGCGCAGGGCGACGGCGTGCGTCCGCCCGCCCTCGGTCAGAACCCGGCGGTCGTCGGGCAGGTAGACCTCCGAGGAGCTGATCGCCGCGGTGTGCCGGAGGAAGGCCAGGATCACCCGGCCTCCTGGCGCTCCGGCGCGGACTGCTCCGCGAGCACGTCGGTGAGGCGCTGCACCACCTGGTGTGCTCCGCGGCTGCCCGTCCGGCCGAGCAGACCGCCCCAGTCCCGCACCGCATGGGAATGCTCGATGGCGGTGGTGATATCCCGCCGCAGTCGGTGGCGCACCCAGGGATGTGCCTGGCGTGCAGCGCGCTCGATCGCCCCGTAGACGACTGACAGGGCCGCGTGTTCACCCCGTGCTCGTACGGCGTCGACCTGCCGCGGATCCAGGACTTCCGACGGCCACGGCACTCGGCAGGCCACGTCGACCGCCGAGGCGAAGCGGTCCCCGTTGAGGATCTGGCTGACGTTCTGCGGTGGAACGCAGACGGTGGGCAGGCAGCGCTGGCCGGCCTCCAGCAACGTGGTCAGGCCCGGCGAGGTGACCAGCAGCTGAGCCTGGTCGAGGAGGTCCAGGAAGTCCTCGTGGGAGCGCGGGCCGGCGTTCACCGCGATGCCGGTGGGGAAGTCCCGCTCCGGAAGCACGGTGGCGTCGATGTTGCCGCAGATCTCCACGGTGCGGAAGCCGGCGTCCGACAGTGCCCGGACGGCCGGTTCCGCCACCAGCCCGGAGTAGGCGTCGGCACTGCCTTGGCTGAAGGGCGAGTGCAGCCCACCGAAGTTGAGCACGGCCAAGCCGGGCGTACCCGCCCGCTGGGTGGGCGCCGGGGCGCTGAGGATCGCCTCGGTCCACGTCAGCCGCTCTATTCTGCGCAACTGCTCCCAACAGGTCCGGGGAAGGGAGTCGCACAACTGGGCGCAGTAGTGGGTCACGTCGTGGGGGATCGTGTCCTTGCCGGTCCACAGGTAGGGCAGGCTGTCCACGAAGACCGTGGGGCAGCCCGCGGCGAGCAGGGCCGCGGCGAACTCCGAGTCCAGTACGACCAGGGCGGCGGTCACCTGGTGCCGTCGCAGCAGGTCCCGGAGTTCGCCGGTGCTGCTCGGCTGGTCGTACCACGTGTCCACGGGCAGCTTCGCGAGCAGGGATCGGCCGAGCACCGTGCCGACTCCGATGAGCCGCGGCGGGGGTGCGGTGCGGGCCGTGAGTTCGGTCAGGACGGCGTGCAGCTTTCCGGCGCTCCCCCAGCCGAAGTCGTGCCCGCAGAAGACGACCGTGGGCCGGGCGGCGCCGGCCGGTGCCGGGACGTCCCGCCACGGTACCGGTGCCGTCCTGTCTTCACCGGCCATGGTCAGGACCCTTCCGTGCCGGGTGCGGACGGCATGGGTGTCCGTCCGACGCACAGCATCATGTCCCCCAGGTCCAGCAGACGGGCGGGGGTGCGCAGATGGCGCAGGAGCGGATAGGTGGCTTTGGCCCAGTTGGGGGCGGCCGGGCACTCCGTGAGCGTCTCCGACAGCTCACGGGCCCGGTAGGCGGCGTCGCGTTCCTGGTGGCTGAAGGTGACAGTGGCGAATCCGGCGCGACGGAGCATGGCGCGCAGCGAGCCCCGGCCGAAGTAGGTGAGGTGGCTGGGGGGTGCGAGGAACTCCCAGGCGTGCAGTACGGGGGCAAACACTCTCCGGCTCACGGTGTGGACGAGCCCGTCGGCCCTCGGCGTCGAGATGAGCAGCACTCCGCCGGGGCGCAGGGCCCGCGCTGCCGCCCGGACGACGTGGAAGGGATTCACCATGTGTTCGAGGGAGCTGAGGACGGTCACCGCGTCGAATCGTCGGTCGAAGTCGATGTCGGGCAGGTCCCCTTGGTAGACCGTCAGCCCGTAGTGCTCGGTGGCGTAGGCGAGGGCGAGCCCGTCGATGTCCGACCCGGCGACGTCGTATCCGCGCTCGCGCAGGAGCGCCGCGAAGTGCCCGTGATCGCATCCGACGTCGAGGACGGACTGTCCGGGCGGGACGTTGGCCAGTACCGCTGCCACCGATGGCGCGTACTTGCTGCGGATCACCTCGGGCGAGTAGGGCTTCCATGTCCGTTTGTTGTAGTAGACCCACATGTCCTGTGCGGTCGGCATGGGATCGACCCAGAGGAAGCCGCAGGCCAGGCACTCGGCGATGCGGAAGCCACGCCGCCAGGTGGCTGGTCGGGTGCCAGCGGACCCGCATGCCTCACATGCGCGCACGTCCGAGTGCGCGGGATGGGCGGCGCGGACGAGCGCGGACGCCTGCTCTCGGGTCAGGGGGGCTTCTCCGTCCCGCAGGCCGAGGTACAGAGCGTCCGCGGATGCCTTGTCGCCACCCGGGGCGCCGGCCGTGGGGTCGCCGACGGTCACGTGGCCTCCTGGTCGAAGATGGTGACCACTTTCCGGATGGCCCTGATCGTGTAGTCGATGTCCTCTTCGTCCAGCCCCGGCCCCATCTCGATGCAGATCTGCCGGGACAGCACGCCCCGTGCGAGGGGCGCGGTGTTCCTGCCGTAGTCGGGACGGTGCTCCGCGGGCAGCGCCCGGTAGAGAGAGGGACGCTGCTCACGGATCCAGTCGATGTCGAGCAGATGCGGGTGGGAGGGGTCGCAGCCCACGTTCTCGGCGCGGACAGCGTCGACGATGGCGTTCCGGTGCGGAGCGAGCCGGGCCGGCAGCAAGGCGTTCTGCTTGAAGTACGCATGGGTGCTGCCGGGAGCCACCTCGGGGAACCGCAGTCCGAGGTCGGCCAGGTCCGCGCGCAGCAGTTCGGCGAGTTTGGTCCTGGTCCGCAACTCGGTCTCCAGCCTGGACAGTTGCCAGCGGCCGAGTACCGCCTGGATCTCCGTCATGTTGTAGCTGAAGCCCATCTCCCGGTAGTCGAACCAACCGGTGCCCTTGCCCTTGTGCGCCAGTGCCCTCGCGGTGTCGGCGAACTGCTCGTCGTCGGTGACGACGATGCCGCCCTCGCCGACGGCGATGTGCTTGCGGCAGCAGAGGCTGAAGGCCGCGGCGAGACCGAATGTGCCGGTTTTCGTGCCGTCCCAGAGGGCGCCGTGCGCTTGGCCGCAGTCCTCGACGAGGGTGAGCCCGTGCTGCCGTGCCAGAGTGGCCAGTTCCGTCATCGGGCAGGGCTGTCCGTACATGTGCACCGGCACGATCGCGCTCGTGCGGTCGCTGATCTTGCGGGCGCAGTCGGCCGGATCCATCGCCCAGCCGGCCGGGTCGATGTCGACGATCACGGGGACCAGACCGGCCTGGATCAGCGCGGACAGCGCCGATACATAGGCGTTGGCGGGGACCAGCACTTCGCTGTGCTCGGGCAGTCGGGCGGCAAGGTAGGAGACGTGCAGGGCAGCGGTCCCCGAACTGACCGCGACGGCATGACGCCTGCCGAACCACTCGGCATAGGCCGCCTCGAACTCGGCGACTTTCGTGCCGCCGTAGAACCTGGCGAGCTGACCGCTGTCCAGGACGCGGAGGGCCTCTTCTTTGGCTGCCTCCGCGATGACCGGATCCGCCGCCTTCTTCGTCGCGCGGACCGGGGGGCCACCGTTGATGGCGAGCATGCCGGAGTCCGGCCTGGTGTTCGTGGTCACAGTGATTCCTCGGGTGCGACGGAAGCGGCCAATTCCCTCAGGACGTGGTTCATCGCTTTGGAACTCGGGTCGCACCGGGAGCATGACCTGTTCGTGCCGGTGGCGCAGCGGTCCCGCAGACTGTGGGCGTCCAGGCTGTTCCAGGCGTCCTGCGCGCGCCACCGCAGGACGTTTCCGAGCGGCGGATCGGCGTAGACGAGCATGTTGCACCCGAAGATGTCGCCGGTGTCAGCGCGCACGTACGCGGTGAAGGTCGGCACCGTGCAGGGCTCGGGGCCGGCATCCAGGAAGGGGTCGTCGGCCGCGACCATCCGGGTCCCCGCCTGGGACATCCGTTCCCTCAGTCTCGGTATGAGTTCCTGCATGCGCGCCCGCTGAGCCGCGCTGGGCCGGAGTGCGTCGTCGCCCCGGACGGGGATGAGGTGCCACCACGACGGCGGGTTGGGCTGTGTCCGGAGCGTTTCGCCCAGCGATGCGAGGTCGTCCGCCCCCAGCGCCTGCAGCACCGTGTTGACGCCGTAGTCCATCTTCGCTTCGTGGAGGTCCCCGATGGCCTCCGTACAGCGGTCGAAGAGACCTGGGGTGCCGCGTATCCGGTCGTGATTCTCTCGCAGCGCGTCGATGCTCAGCACCATCTCCCTGCATCCGCTGTCGATCAAGGCACGGATTTTACCGGGGCCGAGAATACGCCCGTTGGAGATGACGGATACCCGAACGCCTTCCGCGGCCGCCTGACCTACGAGTTCCGGCAGCTCGGCGAAGATCAGTGGTTCACCGCCGGTGAAGCGAACGGCGCGTGGCCGGAGAGACAGCACCGCCGACAGTACATTCCGGTAATGAGCGAGCGGCAGATCGGCTCTCGGGGCCAGCCAGCACTCACACATATTGCACCGGGCATTGCAGTTGTCGAACAGGCCGAAGTAGACCAGTTCCATGGAGGGTGGTGCGCCTAACGGAATTTGTGCGTCCACGTCTCGGCCCCCTGGCGCGAAGATCCTCTCAACAGCGGGAAGAATTCGTTGCCGAACTCATCGGTCGCCGCTGCTGAATAGACACCGGGCCGACCGTAACATCGAATTCCAAGAACCCGCAACCTCTCTTACTGGCCAACATCATTCGAGTCGTGGCCTTGACACGGACTTCGCTTCACTCGAAGCTTGCAGTCGACCCGTCATTTGCTGCAATGACGAGTAAAACTCGGGGGAACGCACGTGCGAAATCCATCACTCACTCTTCCGTGCCGAGCAGGACGCCGGGTACCCCGAGGCGGCTCACTGCCCCGGAAGGGACCATGGCGCTCGCCACTCAGACGCCGTGACGTTGCAGCACATGGGAGTGTCAAGTTTCAGCCATAGGAGAAAATCTCCTGTCGCGGGTGTCGGAATCCGCGGGCGCCGGATCGTCGGCGAACTGACATCAGGTGTACCGCACGGGGTCATCAACGCCCGTGTCACCGGAGAATCCGCACCTGTCCCACACCAAAACTCCTACAACGGAGGGAACCTCTCGGTGAGCCACCCCGAATCGCTTCCCCTGTCCGCCGACGAGCCACTGCACCCTGACGGGAGCAAGCCGCTGGTCTTCGTCGGTGGCCCCTTCAAAGGGCTGCTCGACCCGGAGACGGGGCTTCTTCCGGACCGGCACCGCAGCAACTACCGGGCTCTCATCGACCACTTCACCGCGCTGGGGTTCGAGGTGGACAACGCCCATCGCCGGGAAGCCTGGGGGGCCGAGGTCATGGCCCCGGACGTGTGCACCCGGCTCGACTATCTCGCACTGCGCAAGGCCGTACTCTTCGTAGCGTATCCCGGAGACCCGCCCTCCCCGGGCACGATGGTGGAGCTCGGCTGGATGTCGGCCATGGCCAAGCCCATGATCCTCCTCATCGAGCGAGGTCAGGAAGTGCCGCCGCTCGTCGCGGGGGTGCACACCATCGCTCCGGTGCGATACGTCGGTGTCGAGGACGGGAGATTCGATCCCGACGAACTCGACCGGTGCACCACCGAGTTGCTCGGTCCGGTCATTCCGGCCGGCGGCCGAGCCGAGCTCGTGATGCCACGCACCTGAGACCGGTAGACGAACTGACGTACGCGGGGGTGTGGTTGTGCCGAGAGTTCTTCCCATGCTGGTGAAGTGGATCGAAAAGCAGATGGTCCACCACTCCCGCTTCGATGACAGCCCGTTCATCCCGGAATCGGCGTTCCCGTGGAGCCGTGGACTCGAAGGCAACTGGCGTGACGTCAGAGCCGAACTCGACGCCCTGCTGGAGCACCGCGAAGCGCTGCCCAACTTCCAGGACATCTCCACCGACCAACGCCGCATCACCAACGACGACCAGTGGAAGACCTATTTCTTCTACGGTTACGGGTTCCGATTCGACGCCAACTGCGCACGGTGCCCGCGGACAGCTGAACTGCTGGCCCGGGTACCCGGTCTGAAAACGGCCTTCTTCTCGATCCTCGGCCCGCACAAACACGTGCCACCGCACCGCGGCCCCTACAAGGGCGTGGTCCGCTATCACCTCGCGCTGAAGATCCCGTCGCCCGAGAACGCCTGCGGTATTCGCGTCGGCGGACAAGAGGCGCACTGGACTGAGGGGACCGGGATGTTCTTCGACGACACCTACGTGCATGAAGCCTGGAACGGGACCGACGAGGACCGTGCCGTGCTGTTCATGGATGTCGTACGGCCGATGGCATTTCCATACTCCCTGGTCAACAACATGGTGATCCGAGGGATCGCCCGGAGCCGGTTCGTCCAGGAGGCCAAGGGAAATCAGGACGCCTGGGAGCGGCGCTTCGCTCAGTTGCTGGAACGGAAGTAGCGGCCCTGCCCGGCTCGAGGAGAGGACGGTTCGTGGTGACACCAGGAAAGCGGGTTGCCCTACGCGCCCTGGAACCCGAGGACGCCGACGTGGTCTTTGCATGGTTCCAGGAGGATTACTTCCGCGACATGTTCGGCTACCGCTACCCGGTGGGCCGCGGCGGCTGGCGGGACTGGATCGACAGGCACGGCAAACCCTCGTACCACGACGCGACCTTCATGCTGTACTCGACCGAGGACGGCGCCGCCCTCGGGCTCGGTGCGCTGCGTAACCCCGGCTCCGAGGACAGGTCGGCCGAGGTCTCGCTGGCACTGGGGGACATCAGCAACCGAGGGCTTGGCCTCGGCCGCGAAGCCGCGCTGCTGATGGCCGAATTCGGCTTCCACGTCATGGGACTGCGCCGCATCTACGCCTGGGTCCTCGCACAGAACCTGCCCGCGGCCGCCGCGTGTCAGGCGGCCGGCGCCGTCCAGGAAGGGATCGCGCGCAAAGCCCGGCTGGTCAATGGCACCCCGGTCGACGCAGTGCTCTACGGCGTCCTCGCCGAGGAGTTCGCCGAGCGGATGAGGGTGCTCCACCGGCAGTCGGACACCTCTCAGGTCTGACCGTCGCGATGAGTGAGAACCCGGCGCCGGTGTCCGGCCCGGCCCAGGCAGGTACCCGCCCGGGCCGGCCCCGGTTCGGCCGCGACTTCTGGCTGCTGTGGTTCGGGCAGGGAGTCTCCAGCGTGGGCTCGGCGGCCAGCGATCTGGCCTACCCCCTGCTCGTACTGCACCTTGGCGGCACCCCGTTCAAGGCCGGCCTCGTCGGGCTGGTGAGCACGGGTTCGCGACTGCTGCTGCGCCTGGTGGCAGGCCTGGTGGTCGACGTCTGCTCCAGGAAGCGTGTTCTGATCTGGTGCGACGTCGGCCGGGCCGCCACGGCCGGTGGCCTTGCCGCGGCGGTTCTGACCGGAACGGCCGGCTATCCCCTCATCCTGGGGGCGGCCTTCCTCGAAGGTGCGTTCTCGGTGTTCTTCTTCTCGGCTGAACGCGCGGTGCTCCCGTACCTCGTCCCACGCACGCGGCTGAGCGAGGCCATCGCGCACAACCAGATCTACCTCCAGGCCGCGACCATCGCCGGAGCGCCCGTCGGCGGGTTTCTGTTCTCACTGGGAGCGCCGGTGCCGTTCCTCGCCGACACCGGGTCCTACCTCGTGTCGCTCGCCGCCGTGCTGGGCATCACCACCCGCCTCTCCGGCACGGAGCACAAGGTGCCGCTGGCCACGTCGGAACTGTTCCAGGGCATGCGCTGGGTCTGGCACGACCGGCCGGGCCGGGCGAGCCTGGTCTATCTCTGCGGCATCAACGCGATCGTCGCGGCGATGCCGTTGGGCGTCATCGTCGGTCTGCGTACGGCCGGTGTCGCACCGGCGGTCATCGGGACACTGCTTGCATGCGGCGGTATCGGCGGGGCCGCCGGGGCGCTGGCCGTGCCGCAGCTGCGCGCGAAGTACCGTGACGGCGCCCTGCTGATCGCCCTGGGGTGGCTGTGGCCCCCGATGCTCGCGGTCCTCGCCGTCAGCTCGGCACCCTGGGCCGTGGCGATCGTGATCTTTCTGCTCGCTACGACCATCGCCCCGACACAGAGCATCATCTTCGGCTATCAGACGGCGCACGCACCGGACGAGTTGCAGGGCCGCGTGCACTCGGCGGTGAACCTGCTCAGCAATGCCGTCACGCCATTGGCGCCGGCGGTCGTGGGGGCACTGGTGAGCTGGGGCGGCTTCCCCGCGACAGGTGCGGCACTGGCCGTGGGCGCGCTCACGATGATGGCGTTCGCCACCACATCCCGTTCCATCCGACAGTTCTCCAACCGCTGAGGAGCACAGATGCCCCCCTACGACACGTTCGCACAGGCCTATGCCGGAGAGCTGGAGAACATCCTGTCCCAGGGCGCCAAGGTCCCGTCCGTGCGGGACCCGCTGTCCAAGGCTTCCGGCTTCGGCGCTCAGGACAGGCCCTACCGTGAACTGCTCGCACACACCTTACGCATCGGCTCACCGCGGTCCTGCCTGGCCTTCACGCCCCTGCTACCGGTCCACCTCCCCTACTGCTTCGGCCTGGCGGCATGGTCGCTGGACGGCAGGGACGACGTCGGCACACCCGCCTACTACCGCCGCGGTGCCTACGAATACTCCGACGACCAGCACACGTTGAGCGGGGCGTTCGGCCGACGGCTGCTCGCCGCGGCGTCGGGGAACCAGTTGGAAGCGATCATCGACCGGATCCGGCGGGACCCGGCGCATCGCCGGACATTCGCGGTCGTCCTCGATTCATCGGACCACTTCACACAGTCCCGCGAGCACCCCTGTGCCGCCGGCGTCCAGCTGTTCCTGCGTGATGGCGCGCTCACCTGGATCACCGTGATGCGGGCGCAGCAGGCCCTGACCGTGCTGCCCTACGACGCCTTCTTGTTCATGGTGATGCACCAGGTCGCCGCCGCCCTGCTGGATGCCGCCTGCGGCCCCTACATCCATCAGTCCGGCACCTTCCATGTGTACGAGAACGAGGTCGAGTTGGTCGGCAAGCTGATCTCACAACCGGTGGCACCGGCGGAGCTGCCCGCCCTGCCCAGCGGCCCGGACGACGTGCGCGCCGCCGTACGAGAACTCGTGGACCTCGAACGCGGACTGCGTACGGCGGCCGACGCGGGTGACAGCGCGGCCGTGGACCGCTTCGCCGCCACGAAAGCGTCCTTCGCCTTCACCGAGGTCGCCAGGGCCTGCCTCACCACCTTCGCCTACCGCAAACTCGGCGACGCCGAGACCGTCGTCGAAAGTCCCGCCGTCACCCCTGCGGTCACCGATCTCATGGCGGCGATCTGACGCGCGGAAGGAGCGGAGGAGAGCAGTGGCCAGTCACCAGGGTTTCCCGCCGCACGGCTTCGTCACCGGTTCCGGCCGCTGCGGTACGACATCTCTCGCCGCGGCCCTCGACCGCACGGCCGTCTCCCGCGGGGGCACCCGCGTCCGGGCACGGCACGAGACACACGCGAGGGAGCTGGTCCGCCGTCTGCTCGCCGGTGACCAGGAAGGCGCCGTCGCCCTGTTGCACAGCATCGGACCCGGAATAGAGGTCTCGCCGTACCTGGTGTTCCTCGACAACCGGCCGCTGCCCGAGGTGCCGCTCGTCGCCCTGTGCCGGGACGGCCGCACAACCGTGGCCTCCGGGATGAACGACGGGTGGTACTACTGGACCGTGCGGCCACGCGAGGCCCACTGGTCACGGCTGCAACCCGCCTTCCCCGGCGACCGTTTCGAGAAGTGCTGCCGCTTCTGGTCGTGGACCTACCGCAGGCTGCTGGACTGGGATGCGCCGATCGTCCGCATGGAGGACATCCTCGCCCCCGGCCCGGAGCGGAACCGGATGTGCGAAGCGCTCGGGCTGTCGCCGCTGCCCGATGCGCTGCCACACAAGAACCACGATCGGTTCGGCAAGGCGAAGTTCGCCGTGCTCACCAGGCGGCGGGCGACCGGCCCACAGGACTGGACGCCGGCCATGCGTGCGACGTTCGAGACACACTGCGGCGAGATCATGGACCTGCTCTATCCGGGCTGGCGCCACACCGGATGGGGAGATGGTGCATGAGCATGCGGCCGGATGCCGGTTCCCACGGGGTAGGCTCCCGACATGTCGGGAGCCACGGAACACAGGGACGTCATCCCCGAGGACGAAGCGCGAGATCTCAACCGGCGCAGCTGGGACGAGCGCGCACTGGCCCACGGGCAGGACCCGTCGTACTACGACACGGAGAGCTTCCTCGCCGGCGGCAGCACGCTCCGGGACCTGGATGTCGAACTGGCCGGGGACGTCGACGGACGTGATCTCCTCCATCTCCAGTGCCACTTCGGACTCGACAGCCTGAGCTGGTCCCGGCAAGGCGCCCGCGTCACCGGAGTGGACTTCTCACCGGTGGCGATCGAGCGCGCACGGGAACTCGCCGGGCGCACCGGCCTGGCTGCCGACTTTGTCACCGCAGACGTTCTCGACCTGCCCGCGGACCTGGCGGGAAGCTTCGACGTCGTATGGGCCTCCTACGGAGTGTTCACCTGGATCGGAGACCTCCGGGCGTGGGCACGCAGCGCCACACGGGCCCTACGGCCGGGCGGCCGACTCGCCGTTGTCGATCTCCATCCGCTCGCGCGCATGATCGAGCAACGAAATCCCCTCGTGGTCGACTCCCCGTACGCCGACGACGGGCCGCACCGCTATTCCAGCGCGACGAGCTACGCCGCCCCCGACAGGCCGCTGGAGAACCGGGAGACCGTCCAGTGGTCCCACTCCCTCGGCGAGCTGGTGTCCGCATTCGCAGCCGCCGGCCTGCGGATCGACACCGTGGAGGAACACCTGACGAGTGAACGGAACGACCGGGACGGCGTCCTCACCCAGGGGACCGACGGGCTCTGGCGGCTGCAACTCTGGGAGTACCCCCTTCCGGTCCTCTTCAGCATTCGCGCCACGAAGCCGTAGGTATCCGCCCGGCCCGTCGCCAGGGCCCCGGAGGACAGCCTCGCTCGCCGCCTTCTTCGGCAGGTGCTTCGCGGCCCTGCGAGGCGGCTGTTTCCTCGGTCCGCCGGCAGGTCCAGGCTGCGGCTGACGCGGCGGGTGAGATCGACCGGGACATATCCCAATGGGGTCGGGCCAGATATTCATCCTCGCTGTGTTGATCAACAACAGGCCCCTCTGCCCACCGGCGAAGAGGCTGGCACGCGTCTGAGGGCGCGGCTGCGCCGTCACCACCGGATCTACGACCCGGGTGGTAGGGGCGGATCTCCGCGACCACGCGCAGGGGCGTCCCGGTGCGGCGCCCATGCGGGGGATGGAGGATGTAGGTCGGCGCGCCGGCAGTTCCGGGTCCGCGCACCGGCAGGCCAGGGCGGAAGCAGCGGACCGGCTCGCCTGCTTCGGGCTGTCGGCCCGCTGGCCCCGGGGCCGGTTTGCCTTGGAGTGCGCTCCAGCCGCCACACTGGTCGCGACACCGGGTGCCCGGCACAGAACGGCGGATGAAGATGACCAAGACGAACCAGGCGAGGCACCCCCTGCCGTACGAGACCTACCGGGAGGCGATCGAGCAGGACACCCGCCGGTTCGCAGACGCGGTGCGGGACGCCGACCCGGCCGGTGCCGTGCCGTCCTGCCCCGGCTGGACGCTCGCCGATCTCACCCGGCACGTCGGAGCCCTGCAGCGCTGGTTCTGCGCTCTGCTGTCCCAGCGGGTGCAGGAGGCGCCCCGCAACCGCGACGTCGAGCTGGGGCTGCCCGAGAACGTACGGGACTACGCCGACTGGCTGGCGGCGGGCGTACCCGAGGTGGCGGCGGTGCTGCGCGCCACCGATCCCGCCGCGGTGATGTGGACCTGGGGCGCCGATCCGCACGCGCGGTTCTGGGCCCGGCGGATGCTCTTCGAGACGCTGGTGCACCGAGTGGACGCGGAGCGTTCCGTCGGCCGCGACTTCGGTGTCGATCCCGTGCTGGCGGCGGACGGCGTCGACGAGTTCCTGGTCAACCTGCCGCACGCGGGGCTCTTCGCTCCCGGAGTGACCGAGTTGCGCGGCGACGGCGAGATCCTCACGTTCGGGTGCACGGACGCCGGGGGCACGGTCGGCGAGGAGTGGCGGGTGCGGCTCGAACCGGACGGTTTCCGATCGGTGCCAGATGACAGGAACAGCGCCCGGGCGGCCTCCGCAGCGGTCCGGGGGCAGGCCGCGGACCTCCTGCTGCTGCTGTACGGCCGCCGGACCTGCCGGGAACCGGTCTTCACCCTGTCGGGGGACACGGCGCTCCTGGACCACTGGTTCGCTCACACGGCGTTCTGACCCGGACGCCCGCGCCGTACCGGCCGATGCTCGTCCGGCCCGCCGCTGGTGGCTCCTTGACAGTGAGGCAGACGGGTGAGCGCCGCGATGCCGTCCGGCAGTCCGTCGCCGCTGTAGGCGGACAGATGGCGACGGAGCCGCTCCCGCGGGTTCTCGGGCGGCGGGGGCGCACCGTGCACGCGGGTGCTGCGCGCCCCGCGGCCCAACGGCTGGGTTGAGAACCGGCCGCCGACAAACGTTGTCAGTGGTGTGTTTGACCCCTGACTCCGCCGATCAGGCCGCACGGCGGAGCACCCCTTTCCGGTCGTGCCCTGGACACACGTTTCAGGAGCGATTCAGCGTGCTCACCAACAACTCGCCCTCTCTCGCCGCCCGTCCCGCAGCGAACGCCGTCACCAGCGGGCCAGGACGGCGCGTCCACCATGACGCCCCGCACACGGCTGAGCAATTCGCCCGGCTGGCGGACCTGAGGGACGGCCCGGCGCGCACCGTTCTGCGGGACGAGCTCGTCGCTCTCTGACTGCCCATGACCCACCGCATCGCCTCCCGCTTCCGCGACCGGCTGTGGGCGCTGCGCGTCCCCCGCCGGGTTCAGGAACTACGCAGTGCGTGCCGACGCCGGCGTGCAACGGCTTCTCCTTCGAGGTGAAGACGTCGATTTCATGCCGAGGGCCGCGGCAGTGATGCCGGGCCCGGCTGCCGGCGGCACCCCGGTCGCGGGGAAATGGCACCGGGCCTGCCAGGTACGAGGAACTCTCAGGTCCCCCGTACGTCGATCCGGCCGTGACCGCTTCTCCTGACAACCGAACGGTCGGGTGGAGCCCGGTGTGTGCAGGTGCCAGGCCGTTGGGTGGGCGGTGTCCGGGCCGTCGCACGGGGCGGGCTGTGGCCGGGGCCGTGGGCGCCGGCGCGCGCCCGCTCGCCGTCCCGGGGCCCTGGTCCGCCTTCGACCCATTCGACGCAGCCGAACCGGCAACGCTCAACGCCCGCTGCCCTCGGGGCCGTTGGCGGGTGCCTCCCGCACGGCCGCGGTCCGGGCGCAGGCACCCGAGTCCCCTGCTGCGGCGAGCGGGGACCCGGGCTCCCGCGCCGACCGCCATGGGCGCCGGGGCCGCGCCGGTTGATCGTCGCGGCTCGGGGTAGCGGAGCGGCATGGCCACCGAGAGCACCTCCGCCTCCACCATCGGCCGGCACCGGCCCGAGATAGACGTCCCGTCTCTCACCGCGATCCTCGACGGCGAGTACGCCGGAATCCGGGAGCTTGTCCGGACCAACCTGGTCGCCCATGCCAACATCCTCGGCGAGGCCGACGCGCTCGGTATCGACGCGTTCCGTGAGAGGGTCCGCGAGGTCGTCGTCCAACTGGCCGCGACCGGTCAGACCGGTATGGGCTTTCCCGCCGCGTACGGGGGCGGGGATGACGTCGGCGCGTCGATAGCCGCCTTCGAGACCCTGGCGTTCGGCGACCTCTCCGTGCTCGTGAAGGTCGGTGTCCAGTTCGGGCTCTTCGGCGGAGCCATCCTGCATCTCGGCACCGGTCACCACCACAAGGCCTATCTGCCCCGCCTTGTCACCGGAGAGCTGATGGGCTGCTTCGCGATGACCGAGTCGGGTCACGGTTCCAACGTCCAGGCGCTCGGGACCGTCGCCCGCTACGACCCGGAGAGCCGGGAGTTCGTCCTCACCACCCCCGACGAGCAGGCCCGCAAGGACTACATCGGCAACGCCGCCCGTCACGCCGAACTTGCCGTCGTCTTCGCCCAGCTGGAGGTCGACGGCCGGTCCGAGGGTGTCCATGCCTTCGTCGTCCCCCTCCGGTCGGACGGCCGGGTCCTGCCCGGTGTCGCCATCGAGGACGACGGCCGGAAGATGGGACTCAACGGCGTCGACAACGGCCGTATCCGCTTCGACGGTGTGCGCGTCCCCCGCGAGGCGCTCCTCGATCGCTTCGCCCGGGTCACCCCGGAAGGTACCTATGAGAGCGCCATCGAGGACTCCGGCCGGCGCTTCTTCACCATGCTCGGCACCCTCGTGCAGGGCCGGGTCAGCGTCGCCGGAGCCGGTGTCGGCGTCGCCAAGGTCGCGCTGACGGTGGCCACCAAGTACGCCGACCGGCGGCGCCAGTTCGAGGCGTCCCCGGACACCGGGGAGCAGGTGCTCCTCGACTACGGTCTCCACCAGCGTCGCCTGCTCCCCCTCCTCGCCCGCACCTACGCGCTGCACTTCGCCCAGGACGTCGTACGAGCCCAGCTGCACGAGGTCTTCTCCGGCGCCGAGAACGACCCGCGGGCACGGCGCCGCCTCGAGTCGCGGGCCGCCGGCATCAAGGCGCTCGCCACCTGGCACGCCACCCGCGTCGTCCAGGAGTGCCGTGAGGCGTGCGGCGGCGCCGGCTACCTCGCCGAGAACCGTTTCGCCGCCCTCAAACGCGACAGCGACGTCTTCACCACCTTCGAGGGCGACAACCACGTGCTCCTGCAGCTCGTGGCCAAGGGCCTGCTCACCGACCACGCCAGCGAGTTCGAGGACCTCGACCAGCTCGGCATGGTCCGCTACGTCACCGGCCTCGCCGTCGAGACCGTCATCGAGCGGACCTCGGCGCACAAACTCCTGGAACGCGTCCGTGACCTGCTGCCAGGCGGTGACGCCTGGGACCGGGAGGCCGGGCTCCTCGACTCCGAGTACCAGCTCGCCATGGTCCGCTTCCGCGAGGAGCACATGCTCGCCGGTCTCGCCCGCCGCATCAAGCGCGGTATAGACCGGCAGGATGCGCCCGGGGAGGTCTTCTCGCACGTCCAGGACCACGTCATCGCCCTCGCCCGGGCCCATGTCGAACGGCTGATCACGGAGGCCTTCGTCGACAAGGTGCGTGCTCTTCCCGAGGGCGCCGTAAAGGACGCCCTCGGCTTGCTGTGCGACCTGTTCGCGCTCTCGGCCATCGAAGCCGACCGCGCCTGGTTCATGGAACACGGCCGGCTGACCGTCCAGCGGTCCAAGGCGATCAGCCGCGAGGTGAACGAGCTCTGCCGCAAGGTGCGTCCCCTCGCCGTCGACCTCGTCGACGCCTGGGGGATCCCGGCCTCCGTCCTGCGGGCACCGGATCTCGTCGGCCCCGTCGGCTGAGGCGCCCCCGCCCGGCCCTCGAAGGCGCCCGGCGCCGGGGCCCCGCCCGCGGCCCGCGTCGCCGCGGGACCGCGACCTCGACGAGGAGCACTCAGGCGTCGACGGCAGCGACTGCGACCACGAAGAGGAACGCGGCGGAGTGCAGTGTTCCCTTGCCGCGGCCGGTGCAGGCGGCCCTGATGCCGAGACCGCGCTCGCGGCGGCGTTAGAGGAGAAGGAGGAAAGCGGCCAGCACGCCGCCGTGGAGGCCCGGCGTGCTCGCGTGAACCCGGGGCGTCGTACGTCATGCGCCTTCGGTGCCGGGTGGGCCGGTCAGCAGGCGGTCAGGGGCGTGTCAGCGGGTTCTGGCACGGTAGTACTCGTGAACGGCACCGCAGCGCAGGCCGAACACGAGGAGAGGTGCCCGGAGCGGCTTATCGGGGACCAGGGCAGCAGCCCGAAGTCGGACCCTTGCAGGTCCACGCAGGTTCGAATCCTGCCCTCTCCGCAACACCCCCGAGAACACCCCGCGCCGGACGCCCCGGTCCGTGACGAGTGGAAAGCGGCACAAGCATCCCCCACCGACCCACGGCCCCGACGAGGCGGCCGGGCGCGCGGCGCGCGGCCTTGAGGGCGGCGGGGCGATCGTGGGAAAACACCAGGGCGTATGGCGTAGCCCCGGTGCCGTCCGCGGCGCGTCCGTTCTCGCGGACCGGAGCATCGTGATTCCCCGCGTCCGTCATCCCCGGCTGTGCCGCCCTGGTCACCGGCTCCTCCCAGGGCATCGGCCCGGCCATCGCCACCGGACTCGCCCGCGCGGGAGCCCGCGTCGCCGTCAACGGCCGCGGGGAGGAACGCGTCGCGGACGCCGTGCGCGCCGGCTCCGGCAGCGAGGACGTCACCGGCGCCGCGGGTGACCTCGCGACCGAGCGGGGCGCCGCCGATGTGCTTCGGACCGTGCCCGCGCGCTTCGGACCGTGCCCGCGCTCGACGACGCCGAATGGCGCCGCCACTTCGAGGTCAGCGTCCTGTCCACCGTCCGCCTCATCCGCGCCTACCTGCCCGGCATGAAGGAACGCGGCTGGGGACGGATCCTCGGCCTCCCCAGCGACTCCGCCGTGGCCATCCCCGCCGAGATGACAACCGGCGTCATCCACTGGCAGCTGGTCACCATCCGCGAGGACCAGGTCGCGGACGACTGCGGCAGCACATGTCGTACCCCGTGAACCACCGCATTTGTACCGCCGTGCGCACGGCCGCGTTCGGCGCGGCCCTCACCGCACCCACGTCCCGTACACGCGTAGGGCCGCCGGCAACGGGGAATTCTCGTCGGCGGCCGATGGGACGAGGCAACGGGTTCCCTGTAGGTCAGCGGCCGTCGAGACGGTTGAGACCGCACAGTCCGGGAGTCAGTGGGTGGGAACCGGCTCCGACGACGGCTGCCACTCGCGTCGGAGCAGCCCGTAGACCCACGAGTCGGATACGTCGCCGTTGACGACGCAGTCCTCCCGCAACGTCCCCTCGCGCAGGAAGCCGAGCTTCTCCAGCACGCGGGCGGAAGCCGTGTTGCGCGTATCGGCCTCGGCCTGGACGCGATTCAGCTCCAGCGTGTCGAACGCCCAGTCCAGCAGCGCACGCGCCGCCTCGGTCGCACAGCCCCGGCCCCAGGCCGCGTCGTCGTAGCAGTAGCCGAGCGACGCGCTGCGGAAGGCCGGATTCCAGCTGTTCAGGGTGCACCAGCCGATGAACGCCCCGTCGGAGACACGACCGACGGCCAACCGTGCCCCCGTGCCCTCCTGTTCCATACGCCAGATGTGAGCGTTGCTCTGCAGGGCGAAGAGATCGTCCACATCGCTCGTCTTCGAAGGCACGCAGTCGAAGACGAGCGGTGTGCAACGAGGGGGCGGCAGCGGCACCCTCATGTTCCCTCCCCAGCCAGTGGCCGCCCTGTCAGACATCCGATGCGGGTCGCTCGCAACGGGTTTCCCCGGGGGCCGGCGGACGTGTCCGCTCATCGGCGGGACCGAGTGACCCGCCCCCGGAGCGCGGCGGCTCAACCCGCCATGATCAGGCTGGCGGCGATGAGCGCCCCTCGGCCGTGAAGGACTCTCCTCGCCCACCGAACCTTCCCCGGTCTTCGTGCGTCTTCAGGTGTGCAGGCGCGCATTGACCTCGCGCGCCGATTCGTAGTCGAAGGGGACCGAATTTTCATGAAGCACAAGCTGACCGCCGTGGCTCTGGCAGCCGTTGTCGTCGCCGGCACCGCCGCTGCCGCCGTCCCGGCCTCGGCCGCCCCCGCCGCTCCGACCCGCTGCCACACCGCCGATCTGAAGGCCGGCTTCGCCACGGGGGGCGACGCAACGCCGGAGATGGGGCAGACCAAGAAGCAGACCCAGGCGTTCATCTGGTTCACCAACAAGAGCAAGCACGCCTGCACCCTGGCGGGCTTCGCCGGTGTCGACATGGTCGGCGCCCAGAAGACCGACGGCACCTGGTCGCTCGCGCGCTCCGCCAAGAAGCCCCCGAGGATGACCCTCCAGCAGGGCAGCACGGTCGACTTCAGCATCACGCTGCTCCCCGTCGCCAAGTCCACGGCCCCGAAGGAGAAGTTCGTCCCGGCGAAGTTCCTCGTCACCCCACCGAACGAGACGACTCACTTCACCCTGAAGTGGCCGTTCGGCGGCCAGATCCTCAAGCAGGACGGCGCCACCCACCCGGGCACCTACATCAACCCGGTCGGGCTGTAACCGGCGGCGGACAGCCACAGGCCCGGGGTACCCCACTCCCCCGGGCCGTACCGCTTCCGTACTCATCCCCCGGCAGTCGACCGCCTGACCAGCCGATGAGGGACCCCGAGCGACCGCCTGGCCACCAGGCGGTCAGTGAAGCCCCCCAGGCGAAGTAGGCCACCGTGCTGCTCCCGACTCCGACCGCCAACCTCGTCGGCACTCAGATCCTGCCGTCCGGTCGGGCGCCGCGTCTCGGGTACTCGACCGGACACGAACGCGTAATGCTGCATCTGGATCTCCACCGGCGGCTCGGCGAGCTGAAGCAGCACGCCGTCGGTGAGCTGAATGTTGGTGAACGGTCCTCAGGACGGCGCTTCAGGGAGTTCCAAAAGCTCGCGGAAAAAATATGGGAGGTCCGCGCGCCGAACTGAGGGGTCGCCTTCTGCGCACCCGCTGTAGGACCGGCCCTCCACCGGACAGCCAAACCATGTGTGGCCCAGCGCCGGTCCGGTTGCGCCATTGCCCTGGTGCGTCAGACCTCTGCGCGGGGCGTTTGACCGTTCATCGGTCGCATGAGCACAGAATTCGGTGTGCGTCGGGCGGTGTCCGAAGTTCGTCGCTCCACGAGCAGACCTCGAGCCGCGACAGATACCCGTCCGTGACGAACACCAGTACCTCGCCGACGGCCCCTCCACCCGCGCCGAACAGTTATATCTCAGCCACCACTCGCGTGCCCGTGATCGCAGGGACAGGAGCAACAGCACCCGCGTCGATGCTGAAGTCCGCAGAACCGCAGCCGCACGCACAGCGCGTCTGCAGCCGGAGATGCCGCGTCCGCGGAAAGAGTGCGAACCCCGGGTCGTTCCCCATGCTCAGAATGGCGTCCAGCACGTGGGCAACGTCGGCAGGCAGGGCTTCGGTCATGAGTTCACCGCAGCTGACCTGGGCAGTTGCCAGATGGCTCCGTTCAGCGGGCCGAAGCATCCGGTCCGGGTGGGAGGGTGGCCTCCTTACCGACGGGGCGGAGAAGCCGCGTTCAGGATCAGCTCCCAGGCACAGCCCACAGGCTGGCGTGGTGACTGAAGAGCAGAAGCATGAGCACGTGCAGCCGTCCGGAGTGTGGGCCACGGCGGTTGGGGTGGCCAGGGTGCGGGCGCTGAAGACCGAGCGGGAGAACGCGCTGTTCCGCGATCCACTGGCACAGGCGTTCGCCACGGCCGGCGGGCTGGGGCCCTCCGTGTCGACGCCGCCCGGCGACGAGGCCGCGCGACGGCGTCGGCTGGGTGTCGCGTTCTCCATCGTCATCAGGACGAAGTTCCCCGACGATCTGCTGCGGCAGGCCTCCGCGTCCGGGATACGGCAGGTCGTGCTGCTCGGCGCCGGTATGGACGGCCGGGCCTTCCGGATGGACTGGCCCGCGGGCACCCGGCTCTTCGAGGTCGACACCGCCGCGCCACTGGACTTCAGGGCTTTGGTGCTGCGCCAGGAGCAGGCCGTCGCACGCTGCGAGCGGATCACCGTCCCGGTGGATCTGCGGGAGGACTGGCCCGGCGCGCTGGTGGCCGCGGGGCACGACCCGGCGGTACCGCCGCCCGGCCGCGCCCCGAGTACGCGTGGGCCGACACCCCGTACACCACCGCCGTGTCGCTGCACGACGCGACCGGCCAGGGCGCGCACGACATCGACGGGCTCAATGTGCCCGCCCACACCGCGCCGCCCGAGCGCTCCGCGCTCATCGACTCCGGCGATGCCGACGCACCGGGCGAGCTGACCACCGATATCGACGGTGCACCGGTCGTGGACGACCCGCTCGTCGCCGGCACCGGCACCGGCACCGGCACGACGGGCCGCCCCGACCGAGGTGCCATCGAACGGCAGGACACCCTCACCGTCCCCGGCGACGACATGCCGTCGCCGTCGAGGGGCGTCGCGCCGTTCGTCGCCTCGGTGCGGACCGACGACGCCACCACTTCGTGGGGCAAGCCCATCGCGACGTACTCGGTCGACTTCGGGGACGGCAGCGCCCCGGTCACCCAGGCTCCGGGCGTCGGGAGTCAACTTCCTTGTCGTACCTCCTTCCCGAGCCCGTTCCTGCTGAGCAGAACGGGCCGTGCGCGCACACCCCGGCGAGCACCGCCCAGTCCTCGCCGCGGGTCTCCTTACTCCTGCTGGTCATACTCCTGGCCGCGCTGTTCGTCCTGCTCGCCCGCGGGATGAAGCTCCAGGAGGCCCTCGCCGTCCTGGGGGCCGGCGGTGTGCCGGCCGCCGAGCTGCGTCAGCGTCTGCTCTGACCCGATGCCCTGCCGGGGCTCGTCCCATCGACGGGCCCCGGTCCCACTCCGGGCTCGGAAAGGAGATGGACGCCGTGGCACCGACACCATGACGACGCAGTACCACACCACGCGACAAACCACCCAAACCTGCACCACCAACCGCGACACGGGAGGCTGGTTTCCATGACAGAAACGGCGGCGTGCCCCGCAAGCGCGGGGCCGGGTCACTGGTGCGGCAGGTCAGCTCAGCCCTGGTTGCCCGGAGGTCAGCCCGCCTCGCTGACGATGGTCCGGTCCCCGGACTGGACCGTGGGGATGGAGGCGTCGCCCTCGGCAGTGACGGTGGCGCGCCTCCCCGTGCCACAGGCATTCCACGAACAGCAGGGGCTCGATCTGCCCGAGCGGCCCAGGCACACGGGGTTGTCCGGCGGTCCCGGCCGCCGCCCGGGTGAGGAGGTGAGCGGGCCGATGGCGTTCACCCGTGTTCGGCGGATTGTCCCGTACGGCATCGACGTCTTCGCCGTGGTCACCGGAACGGGGGCACATCACTGACCGTCGGTCGGGTAGACGCGCTGTGCGCACACCATCCACGTCTGGAAGGACAGGATCGACGAGGATGTCGGACAGGATCACCGTCCCGGAAGCGGACGACCGCCCGTGCGAGAGCGGCGGCAGAACATACCGGTGGTGGGCCGCTCTGCGCCGGACGCCCGTCTCCATCTGGAACGACGACGTGACGGACTGGGCCGCCGCCCTGACCTACTACGCGGTGCTCGCGCTCTTCCCCGTCCTCCTCGTGCTTCTGTCGGTGCTGGGGCTCACCATGCCCACGGCGAAACCCGAGGTGATCGACCGGCTCACGAAAATGGTCCCCGCCGAGTCCCGTGGCCTGCTGCGGGACGTCCTGCTGCAGTTGGCCGGCCAGTCGACCGCGGCCTGGCTGCTGCTCTTCTTCGGGGCGGCGGGGGCGCTGTGGTCGGGCTCCAGCTACCTGAGCGTCTTCCGCCGGGCCCTGCACGCCATGCACCACGTCAGTGCGCACCGGCCGGTGTGGCGGACTGCTCCGCGCATCATCATCACGGTGCTCGTCCTGCTCGCGTCCCTCCTGGTCACGACGTTCGCTCTGCTGGTGAGCGGCGGGCTGGCGCGCAGTGTGGGCCGGGCACTGGACATGGGCACCGTTCCGCAGGCCGCGTGGGACGCGCTGCGCTGGCCCGCGCTGGCAGTGGTGGCCGTCGCCTTGGTCCTGGTGCTCTACCGCTCGGGTCCGGCACCGTCGCGTCCCTTGCGCAGGATGGCTCCGGGTGGCGGCCTGGCGATCGTACTGGTGCTGTCGGCCTCCTTCGGTTTCACCGTCTACGCCTCGCACGCGAACACGTACCACCGCCTCTACGGCTCCCTGGCAGGGGTGGTGATATTCCTCGTCTGGCTCTGGCTGGCCAACCTCGCCCTCCTGGCGGGCGCGCAGTTCAACGTCGAACTGGCGAAGCGAGCCCACGGGGATCATCCACCTTGTTCGGTCCATCCGTGCGAATCCTCCGGGTGCGCGGCGGGGAGGACGAACAGGTCCGTCAGGTGAAGGCGGCCGGCACTGCTCATGTCGATCTCGCCGCTGACTGCTACGAGGTGAGCGACACCGTTCTCATCCGCATGTCGGACGCCGGGAGGAAGGGCGTCGTGTACGAACGGTGCCGGTCACCATGGGACCTGCGTGTATCCCGTGTCTTCGGGTACAGCGATTGCATGAGGCTTCTCTCGGCAGCACGCGGAACTCACTGAAAGCGATGTGTTCGTGACCAGGCTCGACGACTCTGGCGGCGATCGTGTGGAGGGACCGGACGTTCGCGCGAACGCCGTTGCACGGGAGATCGCCGACGCCGTGGAGAGTCTCACGAACCTGTGGTCGCTGGCCGCGCAGGAGGCGGCCCTGCGCCTGTCCCTGCACCAGTTGCGGGCGCTGCGGGCGCTTGACGCGGCACCAGGGCTGAACCTCACCGCGCTGGCCGAGCGGTTGGACATCGGGCTCCCCACGGCGAGCCGGCTGTGCGACCGGCTGGAGGCGGCGGGCCTGCTGGATCGTGCGCTGCACCCGGAGAAGCGCCGCGAGGTCCGTCTGCGTCTCACCGTGTCAGGACGCCGGGTGCTGGACGACGTGGCGGAGCGGCGGACCCAGGCGCTGGCGATCGCCCTGGCGGCCATGGAGCCGGCGGAGCGGTCGGCGCTGAGCTGCGGTATGAAAGCACTTCTTGTCGCTCTCAGCAGTACACCGTCGTCTCCGGGAGGGGCGCCGGACGCGGGATGACAAGCCCGTGATCAGGCGCCCGCGGAGGTCGGACGAGCCGCGTCGATGACCCTGCCCGTCCAGTCGAGACAGATCACCGCCGCGTCCGAGACGAGGTCCTTGCTGCCGAAGTGTTCGATCAGTCCGGCGACGACCGAGCGTGCCGTCTCATGCGGAGAGGTCTGCCGTGTCGCGCCCAGGATCTGCCTCAGGGCGCGCTCCCCGAAGACGTCTCCGGTCGCCGAACGGGTGCCGTGCACACCGGTACTGATGGCGACCAGACGGTCGCCCGGTTCCACCCCGAAGGTCTGCTCGTCGTACGGAGTCTCCTCGAACATGCCCAGTGGTAGCTGCGCTTCCAGTTCGATCAGTTCGATGCCGGTGTCGCGCAGGCGGTAGAGCTGAGGAGAACCGGCATCGACGGCGTGCACGATTCCGGTGTCCAGGTCGAAGCGGAGCAGCAGCGTGGCGGCGTACACCTTGCCGCCGTACTGGGCGTAGACGGCCTGGTCCGCGAGGGCGGCCTGGTCGGCGAGGGCGAGGCCGGCACGACGGGCGTTGCGCAGGGCACTCACGGCGAGGTTCGTGAGCAAGGAGGCGTCGATGCCCTGGCCCATGCCGTCGGTGACGGTGAGGTCGAGGTGGTCGGCGCTGGTGGACCAGTCGAAGTTGTCACCGCCGACGGCGTAGGCGGGTTCCAGGTGCGCGCCGATGGTGTACTCCCGGCGGGCGCAGCCTCGTCCCGGCAGGAGCTGCCACTGCATCTCGGCGGCGAGGGTGAGGCGGCGGGTACGGCGGGCTTGCAGATACAGGTCGGTGTCCCGGCCCGCGACGGCGATCTCGTGCCCGAGAGCCGTGGCGAACTCGCCGAGCCGGAGGATCGCCGCCGGGTCGGCGGAGGCGGCGGGTACGCCGACGGACAGGATGCCGAGCCGGTCGCCCCGGACGGTGATGGGCAGGTGCACGCGTTCCGCGGTGGTGCCGGCGATGACCTCGATCACCGGCGTCTGACCGGTGAACGCGGTGCCGGCGGGTCCGTCGTGCGCGGAGACCGGCTCGCTGGTGTGCGGCAGATGCGTGATCGGCTGCAGGGCGGTCAGGCCGTAGTCGGCGAGGAGCAGGGTGACGTCCTCGGCGTCGAATCTCTCGGCCAGGAGGGTGGCGGCGGTGGCGACGAGAGCGTGGGGCGGCACGGCCCGCAGTCGGCTCTCCGCGGACGAAAACGGTTCAGCGGCATTCACGGCGTTCACCCTCCCCATACGGCCTTCACACTATCGCGGCACGAGCCGGTTCCGCTCCGCAGCAGGCGGACGTCGGTGCCGCGTGCGCAGTGGTGGTCCGTCGGCTGGAGCAGCGCTTCGGCGCACCCTGCGGGTTCCCGCGGAGGTGACTCGTCGAGCGCGGCACGGGTACGGCTGGACGGTTCGGCTCCTGGGTGGGGCGCTCCGTCCGGGGTAGTCCCCCTGGGGCGGTCGGCGCGGGCGTCCCAGGGGGACCTCGATACCGGGTCCTTTGTCCGTCGCCGTGGCGGACGGTGGCGAGGCATGCTGCGAAGATCCGCCGCGGACGGCTTCCGTGGCGCAGGTCTTCCGGGCACCGCGGCGGTCATGGGCGCCGGTCCGCCCGGTCTCCGGCCAGGACGGCCACGCAGGTGTCGTCGCGCGCGGGGCTGGCGGGGCTGCTGGCGTCCCGCAGGATGGTCGCGGCCACCACCGCCGGGTCGTGGGCGAGGAGGTCGCCGTCCTCGGGCGGCACCCACCGGCTGGGCAATCCGTCGCTGTGCAGGACGAGCAGGCTGTCCGGCCCCCAGGTCCGGCACCGTACGGGCACCGTGGCGGGGAATTGGGCGCCGACGATGCCGGGGTGGGAGACGAGGTGCTCCCATGAGCTCTCCGCGTACAGCCGGGCGCCGATGTTGCCGACTCCGGCGAAGGTCAGTTCTCCACCGTCCGTGTCGAGCTGGGCGACGGCGACGGCCGCCCCGCGGGTCAGTCGCAGGGCGGGGTGCATCCGGCGCAGGATCTCGGCGACGGGCAGGTGTGCGGAGCGGTGCAGTTCGGCGACCGCTGTGTCGGAGGCGTGTGCGGCCTTGGCTCCGTGGCCGAGGCCGTCGGCGAGCATGACGGTCACCCGGGCGCCGGAGCGTGTCCAGCACCAGGCGTCTCCCGAGTGCTCGTCGTGGGCGAGCGGAACGTTGATCCCGCCCGCCCTGGGCGCTGACCTGGCCTTCTCCTTGCCGTCCTGATCGATGCGGGAGACGGCGACGGTGCCCCGGTGCGTGCTGTAGAGGTCGAAGGCGCTGGAAATGCGCAGGCAGGTCCCCAGACCGGCGCCCAGTGACGCGTCGCTGGTGCTGTGGCCGTCACGCATCGCGGCGCTGACGTCGCCGATGCCGGGGCCGTGGTCGAGGGCGGTGAGCTGGACCGCCGCGGCGCGCGCCTCCTCCGGCGGATGGTCGACGAGACCGATCACCATGCGACCGCCGCCGGCGTGCTTGAGCAGGTTGGTGGCCAGTTCGGTGGCGGCCAGAGCGGCCAGTGCGGTGCGGTGCGGGTCGATGCCCGCGAGGAGGCAGGCCGCCTCGGCCGCCACCCGGACATCACGTACGCGGGTGGAGTCGTGCACCGGGATGTCCCAGACGCGCGTCATCGCACCGCCCGCGCGGTCACGGGCAGACCTGTGGCCCAGGCGATGACGGTGACGGTGGTGCCCCGGCCGGGTTCGCTGTCGATCTTGAATTCGTCCACCAGGCGCCGGGCGCCGCTCAGGCCGAGCCCCAGACCGCCGCCTGTGGTGTACCCGTCGGTCATGGCGAGCCGGACGTCGCGGATCCCCGGGCCGTCGTCGACGAAGGAGAGGCACAGGCCGTCCGTCCCGCCATGTCCCAGCGAAGCGATCTCCAGGTGTCCGCCGCCCCCGTGGACCAGAGTGTTGCGGGCCAGTTCGCTGGCCGCGGTGACCAGTTTGGTCTGCTGGACGAGTCCGAAGGCGAGTTCGGCCGCGCGCTGGCGTACCTGCTGCCTTACCCAGGACAGGTCCGCGTCCGAGCCGATCGGCACTCGTATCGTCATGGCGGGGTCGGAGGCCGTCATCAGGCCGCCCTCTCGGGGAGACCGGGTCCGTCCGGCGCCGAGGGTCGCGCGAGAAGTTCCAGCGCGCGTTCCACGTCGAGGGCGGTGATCAGGCCGGGCAGGGTCAGGCCCAGCTCGACCAGGGTGATCGCCACGGCGGGCCGCATGCCGGCCAGTACGGTGCGGGCCGCCATCAGCCGCGCGCCCGCGGCGATCTCGGCCAGTACGCGTCCCAGGTAGGAGTCGACGATCTCCACTCCGGAGATGTCGATGATCACGCCGGTGACCTCGCTGTCGGCGACGCGGAGGGTGATGTCGTGCTGGAGCTGCTCGGCCAGGGTGTCGTACAACTCCCCCTGGAGACTGACCAGCAGCGTCTGCCCCAGTGCCAGGACCGGCACCGCTGTGGCGCGGTCGGGGATGTGCGCGGTCACCGCAGGCTCGCCCCCGCGGACACTGCGATGTCCTGCCGGCGGAGGGCGTAGGCCAGGGCGTCGGCGAGCGAGGCACGGGTGAGGACGGTACCCAGGTCGATGCCGAGTTGGACGATGGTCTGCGCGGTGGCCGGACGGATGCCGGAGACGATGCAGTCGGCGCCCATCAGGCGGGCGGCGGCGACCGTCTTCATCAGGTGCTGGGCCACGAGGGAGTCGACCGTGGGGACACCGGTGATGTCCAGGATGGCGTACCGCGCACGCTGGGTGACGATGCTCTGCAGCAGCGATTCCATGACGACCTGACTGCGCGCGCTGTCCAGTGTGCCGATCAGCGGCACCGCGACGACGCCCTCCCACAGCTTGATCACCGGGGTGGCCACTTCGAGCAGTTGCTGACGCTGTCGTGTGATCAGCTCCTCCCCCGCGCTGAGCGCCGTCTGCATCACCACCAGTCGCAGGGTGCCCATGAGCGTCGTGAGATCCAGCAGGCTCTCGGTGGCCTCCGCGGCGGCGGGGTCCGGGAATTCCGCCCGGAGCAGCTCGGCCGCCGACGGACGCAGGGCGGCCACCTCGTCGGCGATCCGGGCCGGGCTCAGACCTATGCGGCTGCGGGACCCGGACATGCTGCCGAGTTGCTCGCGGACGGTGTCGAAACCGGGGGCCTCGATGTCCTCGAGTCGCCCGGTCGACGCCACGACGGCGAGGGCGTCCACGACCGACTTGCACGCGTCCACGGCCTCGTCGCGCGAGACGGTGAACACCGACCGGAAGAGCGGGACATCGGCCCACCGCTGAGCGATCTGCTCCCGGCGGTGCTTCAGGAAGCCCGTCAACGCGCGCGCTGAAGGTGTGACCGACTCTTGCTCCGACAACTGCATCGTCTCCTTTTGTACAGGCCCGACGGCCAGCGACTGATCACCAAAAGACAATTATTGCCTCATGACAAACGTAAGCGCTGGAGCGGTGCGCAAACAACACAGGATCGACACACTCAGCGTCCGCGCCAGTCGAGGCAGACGACGAGGGCGTCGTCGTCCGGCACCGACTGACCGCGGTGTCCGGACAGCTCCCGCAGGATGGCGCGCGGCACCTCGGCCGCGGGGAGCAGGCGGGTGGCCTGGATCGCCCGGGTCAGCGCGATGTCGCCGTCGGCCTCGCCCTTGGGGCCGGCGACCGCGTGCACCCCGTCGCTGACGAAGACGAGCCGGTCGCCGGGCTCGACCCGGAAGTCCTGGGTCACGTAGTCGGTCTCCTCGAACATGCCCAACGGAAGCTGCGCCTCGAAGACGACCCGCTCCACGACACCGTCGCGCAGCCGCAGCAGCCGCGGGGAACCGGCATCCACCACGGTGGCGCGGCCCGTCGCGAGATCGAAGTCGAACATCAGCACCGACAGGTAGCAGCGGCCCTGGTAGTGGGCGTACACCGCCTGGTCGGCCAGGGCCGCCTGGTCGTCGATGGCGATCCCGGCACGCCGGGCGTTCCGCAGTGCGTTGATCGCCAGATTCGTCAGCAAGGACGCCTCTATACCCGCCCCCATCCCGTTGGTGACGTACAGCATGAGGTGATCGGCCGTGGTGGACCAGTCGAAGTTGTCCCCGAAGATCGCGTACGCCGGCTCCAGCTGCGCCCCCAGGTCGTACTCGGGGAGGGAGCAGGAGCGCCCGGGCAAGAGCTGCCACTGCATCTCGGCGGCGAGGGTGAGCCGGTCCTTGCGTCGCGCCTGCAGATAGACGTCGGTGTCCCGCTCGGCGACGACCACCTCGTGCCCGAGCACCTCGGCGATGTCCATCAACTCGCCCAGCAGGTCCCGTACCTGGCCGTCGTCCACGAGCGTCACGGACAGTACGCCGAGCCGGTCCCCGCGCACGCTGACCGGCAGGTGTACCCGCACGCGCCGGTCGGCACGGGCCTCGACGACCGCTTCCTGAGCGCTGAAAGCCCGGCCCGCGACGCTGTTGTGCACGGAGACCGGGTTCCTGACGTGCGGCAGCACCGAGACCGGCTGAAGCACCGTCAGGCCGTAGTCGGCCATGAACAGCTCCACCGACTCCGCGGCGTACTGATCGGCCAGCACCCGACGGACAGCGTCGAGCAAACCGTGGGGTGCCGCCGTGCGCAGCGCGCGCTCGGCGGTCACAAATCTGTTCACGATGGTAAAAACACCACTCTTCCGACGGAGACTCAACAGCCTGCTCACGTGAGGAGGTCATACGATTCAGCCGGGTCGAGCCGCCCGGGCCGGCCAAAGCTCTCCAGCTACTGCGGGCGCCTAGTAGGCTGGCGGCCGTCCCAGTGCCTGCGAGAGTGTGACAGTGGCTGCTTTCCGCCCCCGCCCGGAGCCCGTCGAGGTCGCCCGTGTGACCGCGACGGCTGGAGAGTTGCTGGAAGTCCTGTGGGGCCGGGCCTCCACCGCTCCGGCGTCGGCATCCCAGATGCGGGTGCTGCTGACCCTGGAGCACCAGGACGGTATCAACCTGCGCACACTCAGCGACGCCCTCGCCTCCACGCCTCCGTCCACCAGCAGGCTGTGCGACCGCCTGGTCGCCGCCGGCCTCGTCGAACGCGTGATAAGCGCGGTCAACCGGCGCGAAGTGCGCCTGCACCTCAGCTCCAAGGGCCGGGCCTTCCTGGTGGACCTGCGCGCGCGCAGGGAGAAGGAGCTGGAGGCGGTCCTGGCCCTCATGCCCGCGGGCAAGCGAACGGCGCTGCTGGAGGGCCTGGAGGCGTTCTGCCGCGCGGCGGCATCGCAGATGCACGACCCGGCCGAGCGGTCGGACGGCCGGACGGCCTGAGCGGACGGCCGGGCCGCCCGAACACCGGAGCGCCCCACCGGATCTCCCGACGCCGCAGAACGTCGGCGACCACCGCACGGAGCAACCTCCGCCCACCGGAACATTCCCCGCCCTTCCCCGTGCGGCTCGACACGGTCACTTTCTTGCCCCAAGACCATTATTGTCAAATGGCAACAGATGCTCACAGGGGCCCCTACCTGGGTTCGGATACCCCGAGTCCGTCCGCGCACGTCTCCCGGCGGCGACCCGGGCGGCCGCTCGGCGAGTGCCGGACGGATCCCCGCGGAAGAACGGCCGAATCGCCCAAGTGACGGCCGACCGCCGTGGGTCGAGAGTTGTCGCGCGACGCGGCACGCCGCCGACGCGGTGTACGGGGGCGGACGGCAACGGATCACGAGCGGGGAGCGGGGGGCGATCGCTCCTCGTCGGCGCACGCGTCCGGGTCGGCCCGGGGGTCGCGAGGCGCGAGCCCTCACCCGCTCTCGGAGGGGTACAGGACAGCGCCGATCCTGTTCGCAGGTTCGACCGAGTTGGGCGGGTAGCCGGGTGGCGTCCTCCACCCGGTGGATGAAAACCCCCGTCAGCTCGTCAATCGTTGAACGGCGTCGTCCACGCCATCGGCGCCTGTCCCGGCAGTCCAACGGCCGCCTCGGAGGGGGACCGCGCTGGTCCGAGCCGGATCGGGGCAGTGCCGGACTTTCTGCTCCTAGGATTGTGCGGGTGACAGCAAGAACCAGTGACATCGAGCAGGCGGCCGGTGTGCTGCGTGCCGGGGGGCTGGTCGCCCTCCCGACCGAGACCGTCTACGGCCTGGGCGCCAACGCCGAGGACCCCGCCGCCGTCGCCCGCATCTTCCAGGTCAAGGGACGGCCGCCCACCCACCCTCTGATCGTCCACATCGGCCACGCCGATCTGCTGGACGACTGGGTCCAGGACGTGCCTGCGGCGGCGCGTCTGCTGGCCGAGCACCTGTGGCCGGGGCCGCTCACCCTGGTGCTGCGGCGCGGTCGCCGGGTGCCTCTGGAGGCGACCGGTGGTCTTGACACGGTGGCCGTGCGCGTACCCGACCACCCGGTCGCACTGGCCCTGCTGGCGGCCTTCGGCGGTGGGGTCACGGCCCCGTCCGCCAACCGGTTCGGCTCGGTCAGCCCCACCACGACGGACCATGTCCGTGCCGAGCTCGGCAGCGCGGTCGACTTCGTGCTGGAAGGCGGCCCCTGCGCGGTCGGCGTCGAGTCGACCATCGTCGACGTCACGGGCGATACGCCGAGCATCCTCCGGCCGGGCGGGGTGACGCGCGAGGAACTCGAAGCGGTTGTGGGGTGCCCGTTCGAAGTCCCCTCGTCGAGCCGCGTGCGGGTGCCCGGCCAGCACCCGTCGCACTACGCGCCACGGGCGCGCGTCGTCCTCGTCGAGCCGGAGAAGGTGCTCGCCGAAGCGGAGCTGGCGCAGGAGGCGGGGCACCAGGTAGGCGTCTTCCTCCCGGCCTCGTCCGCCGGTGCCGTGGCCAAGGTGCACGCCGTGGTGCCCGTCCCCCGTTCGACGGCCGCGTACGCACGCGAGCTGTACGGGTTCCTGCGTGGGTTCGACGAGCAGGGGTGCGACCTGATCTTCGCGTCCTTGCCGGCGGAGGAGGGGCTGGGACTGGCGATCGCCAATCGGCTGCGCCGCGCCGCGGGGCCGCGATCCACCGTGTGACCGATACAGACTCCGTGTTTCAGCGAGCCGTTCCCGCTGCGGGCGGCCGGTTGCGGGAGTGTCGGGACGTCGTCGGGACGCAGGAGGGGCGGCGTGCCTCCCCCGCGTCCGCACGGCCGGCGGAGATCAGGTGGCGCTGGACACCGGCATGTCGAGTCCTCGGGAGGTGACGAGGTGCGCGCTGCCGTCCGCCAGGCGGTAGCGCAGGCCCACCACGGCGGCCCGGCCCGCAGCGACCTTCTCGGCGAGGACCCGGGACCGGTCGAGCAGCAGGTCGACGGTGTGCCCTATGTGCGTGGCGAGGATCTCCTCGGGTTCGACCTGTCCGGCGGCGTGCGCGGCCAGCACGCTCGGGGTCACCCGTTCGACGACGTCCCGGACGTATCCGGCCGGCGTCATGCCGTTCTGCAGCGCGGCGCACGCCGCGCCCACCGCCCCGCACGAGTCGTGGCCCAGAACCACGATCAGCGGGCAGCCCAGTACGTCCACGCCGAATTCGATGCTGCCCAGCACCTCGGGTCCCATGACGTGGCCCGCGGTGCGGACCACGAACAGGTCGCCCAGGCCGCGGTCGAAAATGATCTCGGCGGCCAGCCGGGAGTCGGAGCAGCCGAACAGCACGGCGAAGGGCTGCTGGGACGGTGCGGTCTCGGTGCGGCGGGCGACGTCCTGGTTGGGGTGCTCGGGGGTGTCGGCCACGAAGCGCCGGTTACCGGCCAGCAGCAGTTCGAAGGCTTCGCGTGGTGTCGGGCTCGGGGTATGGGTCTCGGTCATGCCCGCAGCCTAGATGTACGGCTCGCAGGTTGCCCGCACGGTCATTCGAAGCCCGGCCGAACTGTAGGGACCGAGAGCGGGAGCCGCTGTCGGTCAGGGGCCCTTTCAAGGGTTACGCCGGGCGTGGAGAAAAAGGCGTGCGCGCGTCGCCAGAATGCGGCGGCGGCCACTCCGCGTTCATCGGTGAGTCGGTGAGTCGGTGAGTCAGTGAGTCGGTGAGAACGTCGCCGCACCAGAGGTTGGGGCGACAGCCCGTCCGAGGATGCTTGGGCAGGGGCCCGGGCCCCCTCGGACAGGACTGTCGCGGTGGCGCCTGGTGCGTCACATGCCGGTGTTGACGCAGGCGTTGCCGAAGGCGGGGTTGAGCAAGCCGATCACGTCGACGGTGTTCCCGCAGACGTTGACCGGGATGTCGACCGGGACCTGAATCACGTTGCCCGACAGGACACCGGGCGAGCCGACCGCCGCCCCTTGCGCTCCGCTGTCGGCCGCCGCGGCCGCCGCGCCGCCGAGCAGCACCGAACCCGCGGCGGCCACCAGACCCGCTCCTCGCATCACTCGAGACCGCAGAGACATCATCATGTTCACGCGCCTTCCTCCCTGTCGCGGCGGCAGCCACCGCCGGCCCGCCGCGTGCCGCGACCAGGCACCGGTAATCCGCTGCCACCCTGCGCGCGGACTGGGTATGACGGGCCGGATCACCCGATCGCGCTACATCAGCGGCCATCGCGCAGCAGTCGAGCCCGGCTCGGCCGTCCGCAAGCTTGACCGGGGCCCCTGGTCCAGCGTGACGCGCTCGGTGGACTCCGGTCGGTCGTGCGGAGGCCGTGCGGAGGAGGCCGGCGGCCGTACATATCGCGAAATCGCGTGCGCAGCGTGGCCCCAGGGACCACAGCGCTCGGGTGCGCCCCGCCAGGCCGTCCCGGTCCGGAATTTTCACAAGGTCCCGTTCAGGGCCCCGCGCTCGGCGTCGGCCAGTACGTGGCGACGTATCACGACACCATGATCACCAGCGGTGATCATGTGAAGACGCTGTCCGGGCACCGCGTACGACGACCGCGTACTCGCCGACGCCCAGGAGGTGGTCTCCTGGGATGTCCCCGAGGGCCGTGTACAGCGTGTGGATGTGCCCCGTGGCGGTGTCGAAGGCGAGGTCCTTGACGGTGCCGTGCTCGGTGCCGTGTTCCGTCAGGACCCGCTTGCCGAGAATCTCGTGATGGGTGGGAAATTCGTGCGGGCCGACACCGGCGGAGGCGAGGGACCGTACGACGACGGCGTCCTGTCCCACTCCTTCGATCAGCTCCCACGCGATCGTCGTCGCGTGTTTCGGAGCTCCGGACAGACGCACGCAGACGACACTCCTCGTGCGCGGGTCGACGGTCAGGTCCTCCACGCGGCCCAATTCCTCGGCCTCCGCGGTCGTGATCACCGGCAGGCCACGGGTCTGACTCAACAGTCTCATGACGGGGCCTCTTCGTCGGTCGTGGGCGTGAAGTGGGTCGGCGGCGCGGTGTGCCGGCGGAATGCCTCGACCTGGGCGCCGAAGCTGGGCAAGTCGTCCGCGACGAAGTGGCGGGCCTGCGCCGGGATGACCATGGCCCGTCCGGAGACGGCGAGCGCCTCCCCGCGCGGGATGAACGCCCTGCGCTTCTCGTGGTCGGCACTCTCCTTCATGGCGATCTCGAAGCCGATCACGCGACCGCTGCTGCCGGCCTCGATCACGACGTCCAGGACCGTGCCCGTTTCGGTGCCCTCGTCCGTGAGGACCGGTGCGCCGATGACTTGCCCGTGCTCGGCCTGATGGGCCGCCAGAACCGCCTTCCGCTCCACCAGGACCGCCGTACCGGGAATCATCACGGCGGACGGTCCGATGGCGTGCACTCCGGAGAGCGGCAGGCTCACCTTGAGCGGACCGGCGAGCAGGCCGCGCCCGCTCAAGGTGAAGCCGGTGATCCGGCCTGCCCTGAAGTCGAAGACGGTGTCCTTGACCTGAGCGACCGCCTCGCCGCCCAGGGTCACGACCACCCTCTTGGTCAGTTCCGAGGCGAGCAGGGGGGTGATCACCGCTTCTCCTTCCCGCCCGGCCCGCGACCCGAACGCATGGCGATCACCGTTCCGCTACGGCGTTTGGCCTGGACCACCAGTGCCGCGGCGGCGAGCAACACCACCACCGCGATGAGGAAAACAATCCAGCCAGACCATTCCATCGCCGACCTCCTTCTGCCGTCTCCGCCCGGGTCGTCGCCCCATGTGGCGCTCCCCTGGCTTCCGGCTTCCCGCCCAGCGGGGTTGCACGCCTTCCACCGTGGCGAAGAGCCGGACACCGTCCGGGCGGGGTCAGCCGTCCTGGTGATCCCGCAGCACGAGCATGGCGCGGGCTTCGACCTCGACCTCGCTGCCGCCCTTGATCAGCGGCCGGTACTCGGTGTAGGGGATGGCCGTGTCCACCTCCACCGCCCACCACCGGCCCGTCTCCTCGGGGAGGGTGAAGGTGAGGGTCTGGCTATGGGCGTTGAAGAGCAGGAGGAAGGAGTCGTCCTCCACCCGCAGGCCGCGCAGGTCCGGTTCTGTGATGGCCTTCCCGTTGAGGTGGACCATCAGGGACCTGGCGAAGCCGGTGTCCCAGTCGGTGTCGTTCATCTCGCGCCCGGCGGGGGTGAACCAGGTGATGTCCTTGCCGTCGGCGCTACTGCCGTGAGCCACCCGGCCCTTGAAGAACCGTCGTCTGCGGAAGACCGGGTGATCGCGGCGCAGCGTGATCAGCCTGCGCGTGAAGTCGAGCAGTTCGCTGCCGTCGACGACGTTCGGCCAGTCGATCCAGGACAGTTCCCCGTCCTGGCAGTAGGCGTTGTTGTTGCCGTGCTGGGTGCGGCCGAGTTCGTCACCGTGCAGCAGCATGGGCACGCCCTGGGAGAGCAGCAGGGTGGCGAGGAGGTTGCGCTGCTGCCGGGCGCGCAGGGCGAGGACGTCGCGATCCCTGGTGGCGCCCTCCACCCCGCAGTTCCAGGAGCGGTTGTGGTTCTCGCCGTCCCGGTTTCCCTCGCCATTGGCATCGTTGTGCTTGCCGTTGTACGAGACCAGGTCGCGCAGGGTGAATCCGTCGTGCGCGGTGACGAAGTTGACCGACGCGTAGGGGCGGCGGCCGTCGCTCTGGTAGAGGTCGGAGGATCCGGTGAGGCGGGAGGCGAACTCCCCCAGGGTGCCGCCCTCGCCGCGCCAGAAGTCGCGTACGGTGTCGCGGTACTTGCCGTTCCACTCGGTCCACAGCGGGGGGAAGTTGCCGACCTGGTAGCCGCCGTCGCCGACGTCCCACGGCTCGGCGATGAGCTTGACCTGGGAGATGACCGGGTCCTGCTGGACGAGGTCGAAGAACGACGACAGCCGGTCGACCGCGTGGAACTGGCGTGCCAGGGTGGCGGCGAGGTCGAACCGGAAGCCGTCGACGTGCATCTCGGTCACCCAGTAGCGCAGCGAGTCCATGATCAGCTGCAGGGTGTGCGGGTGGTTCATCCGCAGGCTGTTGCCGGTGCCGGTGGTGTCCCAGTGGAAGCGCGGGTCCTGCTCGGACAGGCGGTAGTACGCCGCGTTGTCCAGACCCCTGAACGACAGCACCGGGCCGAGGTGGTTCCCCTCCGCGGTGTGGTTGTAGACGACGTCGAGGATCACCTCGATACCTGCCTCGTGCAGGGCCTTGACCATCGAGCGGAACTCCTGCACCTGCTCGCCCCGCTGCCCCGAGGAACAGTAGGCGTTGTGCGGCGCGAAGAACCCGATGGTGTTGTACCCCCAGTAGTTCGACAGTCCCTTCTGCACCAGGGCGTGGTCCTGCACGAACTGGTGGACCGGCATCAGTTCCACCGCGGTGACACCGAGTTTGACGAAGTATTCGACCATGGCCGGGTGCGCGAGCGCGGCATAGGTGCCGCGAACGGCCTCCGGGATCGCGGGGTGGGTCCGCGTCATGCCCTTGACGTGGGCCTCGTAGATGACCGTCTCGTGGTACGGGGTCCGCGGCGGATGGTCGCTGCCCCAGTCGAAGTAGGGGTTCACCACCACCGACTTCGCGGTGTAGGGCGCGGAGTCCAGGTCGTTCCGTTGCTCGACGTCCCCGAAACGGTAGGGGAAGAGGGCCTCGTCCCAATGGATCTCACCCTCGATCGCCTTGGCGTAGGGGTCGAGCAGCAGCTTGTTCGGGTTGCAGCGCTCACCCCGCTCCGGACGACAAGGACCGTGCACCCGGAACCCGTAGCGCCGTCCGGGCCCGACGTCCGGCAGGTAGATGTGGTGGACGAAGCCGTCCACCTCCCGTAGTGGGACGCGCTCTTCCGATCCATCTTCGTCGAAGAGACACAGCTCCACGAGCTGCGCGACTTCGGAGAACACGGCGAAGTTCGTCCCGGCGCCGTCGAAGGTGGCGCCCAGCGGCGACATCCGGCCCGGCCGCGGGCCCATCTTCGTGCTCTCTTGCCAGATACGCATGACCACGTCCCTCCCCGGCATGGGTGGGGGAAGCCCCTGCCCGTCGTTCACTTGTGCCCGGGCCGCGCGCGGGCATGCCCCCGGTGCCCGCTCAGCCGCCTCGGCCCGGTCGGCGGCGAACATTGCTGGCGGTGGAGTCGGACAGGAAGCCGGCTTCGGCCTCCATGCCGGGCCGACAGATTGGGACCGTGTTCCTCGAACCAGTCGGCGGAGGATTCGGAGGCCCAAGGCACCGAATGCGCGCTGGTCCGTCAGCCCTTGGCGGCATTGCCGTAGGGGGCCGGCGCCGGATCGCTCGGCCGTCTTCCTCCGGGTCCCCTCCCGAATCGCCGACGTTCCGGCGTCAGCCCCGGACCCGCTGCGCGCGGGGCCTTTCGGGGTCCGCCGTGTCAGCGCGCACGGCGGATGCGGATGGGGCCACGGGCCGTGGCCGGCTCGACAGGACGGCCGGACTGCGTGATCTCCACCGTGCCGGCAGCGACCAGGCGTCGTGCGGCGCGGCGGACCGGTTCCATGAGCGCGCGCCAGCCGTCGTCGTCCCCTTCGTACGCCGCACGCGCGGCGTCGGAGGGGCAGATCGTGGCGGTCGGACCGCGGCGATCCAGCAGTTCCAGGATCGCTCGCTCCAAGCGCCGGTCAGCTTCCCGATCGCTGTGCGCCATCCCACCAGTCTCCCACCGGCCCGGCCGGGACGGGCGTCGAAAGCCTGACAGCGCACCGGTCTCTTTCCGGTGGAGGGGTCAGTCGGCGGTGAGGACGAGGGCCGCCTGGTCGTCGTGTATGCCGTCCGGGCCGGTGAAGGCGTGGACGGCGCGGGTGAGTGCGTCGATGGTCTGCTGTGCGGTGAGCGGGGACGAGGCGTTGCTGAGGGCGTGGACGAGGCGCTCCTCGCCGAATTGTTCCCGGTCGTGGTTACGGGCTTCGGTGATGCCGTCGGTGTACAGCAGGAGGCTTTCGGCCGGTTCGAGGTGCAGGTGGCAGGTGGTGAGGTGGGCGTCGTCGCTGATGCCGATGAGGCCGCCGGGGCAGTCGAGGGGGTGCGCTGTGCCGTGCTGGTCGAGATGGAGGGGCAGGGTGTGGCCGGCTCGGACGAGGGTGAGGTCGAGGCCACCGGTCCGGGCGGGGGTGAAGTGGCCGTAGACGAGGGTGACGAAACCGGTGCCGTGGCTGTGGGGCCGTTGCAGGAGGGCTTTGTTGACGGCTCGGACGACTGCTTCGGGGCCGGGCAGGAGCGGGGCGACGGCGCGGGCGGTGTGGCGGACCAGGGCGGTGGTGGTGGCGGCTGTGGCGCCGCGGCCGCAGACGTCGCCGAGCATGAACGCCCAGCTGCCGTCGTCGAGGGGGAAGAGGTCGTAGAAGTCGCCGCCGATGTCCAGTCCCTCGCCGGCGGGGTGGTAGTAGGCGGCGGCCTGGGCACCGGGCAGGGCCGGGATCTCGGGCAGGAGGAGTCCTGCTTGCAGATCGCGCGTCAGCGCGACGCGCTGGGTGTACTGCCGGGCGTTGAGCGCGGCTGAGGCGGCGCGCCGGGTGAGTTCCTCGGCGAGGGCGATGGTGTGGCCGTCGAAGGTGTGCTCTCCGGTGGACAGCAGGGTCAGGGTGCCGAAGGCGTGGCCCCGGTCCAGGAGCGGGGCGCACAGGTAGCCGGTGACGCCCAGCTCGTGCCAGGGACCGGGACCGGTGGGGGTACGGCGGGCGACCTCGCTCAGGCCGGAGGCCAGGACGCGGGCGACGGCGTCGTCGTCGGTGTCGTAGACGGGGATGTGGGAGGCGAGCAGGTCCTGCTGGGCCTGGGTGGGGGCGGCGGTGGCGATGCGGCGCACCCTGCCTTGGTCGACGATGTCGACCGCGGCCAGCGGGGCCAGCACCGGGATGCAGGAGGTGGCCAGGCGCCGCAGGGTCTGTCCCTGGTCCAGTCCGGAGGTGAGGACGGTGCTGGCGTTGAGGAGGAAGGCCAGGTCGGCACGTGCCGCCTGCTCCTTCCTCTCGGCGGCCCGGCGGGCCTCGTCGGCGTGGTGACGTTCGATGGCCAGGGCGGCGGTGTCGGCGAATACACGGGCCAGTGCGAGGTCGGACTCCTGGGGCGCCCGCGGGGTGCGGTGGTACATGGCAAAGGTGCCCAGCAGGGAACCGTCCCTGGCCAGGATGGGCGTGGACCAGCAGGCCGCCAGCCGCGCGGCCTGGGCGAGGTGCAGGAAGTCGTCCCAGAACGGGTCGGTGGTGATGTCGGAGACGATGACCGGCCGGCGCCGGTGGGCGGCGGTGCCGCAGGAGCCGACACCCTCGCCGGTGGCGATACCGTCGATGGCCTGATTGTAGAAATCGGGCAGGCTCGGGGCCGCGCCGTGCCGCAGATGCTTGCCGTCGGCGTCGGCGAGCAGCACGGAGACCAGGACGCCTTCCGGTGCCAGGTCCTCGATCGCGTGAGCCATGCCCTCCAGCACCTCGGCCAGGGGCGCCTGGCGAGCGATCTGCTCCAGCAGCACGCGGTGCTCGGCCGTGAGCCGCTGGGCATGCTTGACCTGGGTGGTCTCCACCCCGATGACCCGTACGCCGGTGACGTTGCCGCCCGTGTCCGTCCGCGGCTCGTACGTGAAGTCGAAGAACGCCTCCCGTGCCGCGGAGCCGGTCCCGATCATCACCCGGGCGTCGCGCCCGACGTGCCGTTCGCCGGTGCGGTAGACCTGATCCAGCAAGGTGATGAAGCCCTGCTCGGCCAGCTCCGGCATCAACTGCCCCAGCGGCACTCCCACGCGGACCCGCTCCGCGCCGCCGATCGCGGCGAAGAACGCCTCGTTGGCGACCTCCACCATGTGGGCCGGGCCGGACAGGGACGCGAACACCGCCGTGGACCGGCCGAACAGGGCCCGGAGGTCGTGGTCCCCCTCTGGGCCGCCTGGACGGTTCACGGCCTCGACGGGCTGCTGCTCCGGAACGGGGGTCATCGCTGCCTCTTGCCGGCCGCAGGCACGGAGGACGCTCCGTGGTCGCCGGGCACGGTGGCCGACGCGTCGGCCACCGTGCCGTACAGGCCTATGACCTGGTCCAGACCGGTCAGCGTGAACACCCGGGTCACCGAACCGGGCACTCCCGCCAGCCTCAGCACACCGCCGCGCGCCGCCAGCCGCTGGTGCATCCCGATCAGGACATTGATGCCGGAGGAGTCACAGAACTCCAGGGCCGAACAGTCGAGGATCATCAAGGCAGGCGGCTGTGGCCCGGCGAGCACCGCATCCGCCGCCTCCCGCAACTGCGCGGCACTGGCGTAATCCAGCTCACCGCGCAGAGCGAGCACGCACTCACATCCGCCTGGCCCCGCATCCACCGAGAACACCGTCGACCCTCCTCCGCCTTCTGCGCCTCCACCGATTATCAGACAGCCGGTAGCGCCGGGTCCGGCCGGGCTCCGGAGGCCAAGGGGCGCCACCAGCTTTCGCCTGGCGCGCAGCTCGCGCCGGGACCGCGGAGGGGCACGCCGCACTTCAGGTGTGAGCTGCTCAACGCAGTCGCTGCCCCCGGGGGTTGGCTCAGTGTCCTGCGCGAATGTGAGTATGGCGCCATGCATACGGCGCCCGAGAGAAAAGTGCACGTCATACCTCATGAAGAAGTCTTCATGATCGTGGTTCGTGGTGAGACCGATCACGAGGACAGCAACGAGTTCGAGGCCGTCTGGGACGCGGCCGACCGGGCGGCGCTGCCGGTCACGGCGATCGACCTGTCCCAGGTGACCTTCGCCGACAGCATGCTCCTCTACGCCCTTCTCGACGCTCGCCGCCGCCACGCGGCCGCCGGCCGTGATCTCGTCCTGCTGGGCCCGCTCGCCCCGGCGGTCACCCGGCTCCTCACCCTCAGCGGCGCGCTCGCACACTTCCGGGTCGCGGGCGCCGGACCCTCGCCCACCAGCTGACGACGCGCTCTCATGACGAAGCCAACCGTGGGTAGACGCAACAGCGCGAACGGTCAAGACGCGAAGACAGACTCCGGGATCGCTTTCATGGTCACCCCGCTCAGCCAGCAGACGACACGCGAACAAGGACTCCCTTTGCCCCTGCGATACAGCATGGCGTGGGACGCGACGCACACGTCGATCACCGATGCCAGACACGCCGTACGCGTCTTGCTCGACGAGGCGGGCCACCGTCCCGACGAGCGGCCGAGCCAGGACGCCCAGCTCGTCGTGAGCGAGCTGGTCACGAACGCGATCCGGCACGCTCCCGGCCCCGGAGCCCTGACGCTGGAACTGACGCCCGATGCCACCCTGCTGCGGATCACCGTCCGCGACAGCTCCCCCCGCCTGCCCGTGATGCCCGCTCCGGATCCAGGCCGGCCCGGCGGTCACGGCCTTCGTCTTGTCACGCTGCTGTGCGACCGGCTCCATCACACCGCCTTGACGACCGGCAAGCAGATCGTGGCCCACCTCCGGCTGCGCTGACCCGCTCCATCGACCTGCGTCGACCGCACAGTGGGAGTCGGCATCGAGCCACACGGTGGGAGTCGGCGAGCACGGCCGAGGAGGGTCAGCCGGTGGTGAGCATGCCCTCGCGCAGGCGGGCCAGGCAGCGGGAGAGCAGCCGGGAGACGTGCATCTGGGAGACGCCCAGGCGCTCGCCGATCTCCGCCTGGGTGAGTTCCTCGACGAACCGCAGGTGGATGATCCGCCGGTCCCGCTCCTCCAGCCCGGCGATCAGCGGCGCCAGGGCGTGGAAGTCCTCCACCAGCTCCAGCGCGGTGTCCTCGGCGCCGATGAAGTCCCGCAGCACGGACTCGCCGTCCTCGCTGCCGTTGAGGGTGGCGTCCAGGGAGGAGGAGTTGTAGCCGTTCGAGGCCAGCCGGGCCTCGCGCACCTCGTCCTCGGGCAGGCTCATCAGCTCCGACAGCTCCTTGACCGTCGGCTCGCGGTCCAGGCGTCCGCGCAGCTCCTCCGTCGCCCGGGCGAGCTGGACCCGGGCCTCCTGGAGCCGCCGGGGCACATGCACGGCCCAGGTGGTGTCCCGGAAGAACCGCTTGATCTCACCGACGATGTAGGGGATCGCGAAGGAGGTGAACTCCGCCTCGCGGGACAGCTCGAACCGGTCGATCGCCTTGATCAGGCCGATCATGCCGACCTGGACGATGTCCTCCATCTCCTCCGGTCCCCGGCTGCGGAACCGGCCGGCCGCGTAGCGGACCAGCGACATGTTCATCTCGATCAGCGTGTTGCGGGCGTAGCTGTGCTCGGCCGTGCCCTCCTCCAGCGTCGCCAGCTGTTCGAAGAAGAGCCGGGAGAGATCGCGGGCGTCCTTGGGCGCCACCTTGGAGGGCTCGACCACATCGGGCAGGCCGGTGACCCGCGTGCCGGTTGCCATCGTGGTCATGAGCGGCATGTCCCCTCCCGAGGTGGCGTCGGCATCGCAGCCGACCGTCAGATCAACTTTCGGAGCTCCGATTACCCCGCCATTTTGCCTTCATGCATGTGTTCCTGCGGATCCGGGGGTCGGGCAGGGCCCGGGGCCAAGCCGCTGCCATCCGTGTTTCCACGCCCGAGCGAGGCCGGCTTCTCACGGCGACCGCGCGGCAAAGGGAAACCCGCGGTGTCCGCGTTCGCTGGTCCGGCCGTGCCCGCTTCTTCCCGGGACGGCCAGGCCCTGGCCCTCGACGCTGGAGCTACTCCGGCAGCGGGACTCGCGGGAGCGCGCGCACGCCGTCATCTGAGCCGCTCAGAAGCTGTCCGGGGGCGGCCGAAATTCCGGAGGCAGGCGGGCGATGTCAAAGGCGGCAGGGTCGAGGTCCGCGGCCAAGAGCAACAGCCGCAGCGGCTGCTGGCGCAGGCCCGTCACGGTCGTCCGGCGGTTCGGGCCGTCGACCTGAGTGGGGGCGAAAAGGAAGTGGAGACCGGTGACGTCCATGAAAGGCGCGTCGTTCAGGTCCCACAGCAGGTCGGCCACGTCTGCCGGTAGCGCGTCGGCGGCCGCGCGCAGCGCGGGCAGAGTGTCGAAATCGACGTCTCCGCGCCACGATATGCGAGCCGACGTGCCGTCGAGGGTTGTGGTGGCGTACATACTGGGCGCGCCCCCTTCCGGGGGTTGATGAGCCCAAAGACGAGCGCCCCCGTAGCGAAAAGGGGGTCCACGACGATGGCAGGGGCCCGGTGCCCGGGATGGGGGCAACGCCCGGCTCCCCGAAAGACCAGCGCTTGGAGCGGGCCGGTCGGTCTCGTTTGTCCTCCCACCGTCGCACACCTTCCCGGCACAGAGAAAGCGTCAAGGAGAAGGAGGCCCGGCATCTGCGTGTCGTTTCCGCCACTCGAACTTCGTACGCGCAAGGTACGCGATTCGTACGCTCACCGGAGCAAACGGGCGCAATCCCTCTCCTCCGCAGCCTTGGGCGGGCAGGATTCACCGCGGCCACCAGCGCATTCTCGGAAGTGGCGCCCTCGGTTGCCTCACCATCGCTGAGCAGGGCAGTGCCGGTAGTGGTGCGCGATGGGGCCCGGCCGAGCAAACGGCCGGGCCCCACAGGGCGGATGTGTGATGTGCGGTCAGGTCACCATCGGTACCAGCGGCCGCGGCCGCCGCCGGCGTTCGTGGAGCGCACGAGGAACCCGAGCAGCCACACCACGAGGACGACCAGAGCCACCCACCAGAGAATCTGGACGGCGAACCCGGCGCCGAAAAGGATGAGCGCGAGAAGCAGTACGAGCAAAAGGGGAACCATGGTTATCAACCTCCTGACCCGCCGTATGCCCTCCATCGCCGAGGGCACTCCTCGTGCGGCCGGGGAGAAGACGAAGGACGCCTTCGAGCACTGATGGCTCCCTCATCCCTTGGTCCCCAGAATTCTTCGGCCATGACGGGACCGACCGTCTGCCCCGTCCCGACCCTCATCACAACTGCACCCATATGGGATGAATAGGGCGTACGGGGACTGGATACTCCGACAGGCAACCCCGAGAACGGAGAGCGCCCCATGGTGATCAAGAAGATGCACGACCTGGGCATCCGCAGCGAGCACGCTTACATCGCCGGGCTGGCTTCGGTCGGTCTGAGCTTCGTCTCCTGGTTCGCGAGCCTGCAGGCCGAGAAGGCCGGTGTCGAGCGCGCCGACCGATGGGGGATCTTCGTCGGCGAATGGGCACCGACGTTCATCGGTCTCGGCCTCGCACTCTCCCACTACGAACAGCAGGAAGGCACCCTCAACGGCTCCCTGCACTCGGTGAGAGAGACCGGCTGACAGCGTTCCGCCTCCAGCGTCGGCCCCGCGGAACGGGTGTCTCCGGGGCCCCCGAACCGGTCACGCGGCCACGGGAGGCGACTTCGTGAGGCTACTCCACCGTCCATCCGATGTGGCCGATGCCGGTGGAGTAGACGGCGCAGTGCCCCGCCGACTCCTCGGTACGGCCCGGCTGCGCCGTCACGGAGTTGCCTTGGACGTCCGGCGCCCAGCCGCAGACGATGTCGGCGTGGAAGGTGATCGGGCCGCTGGTGTTGTTGGTGCAATCCACCCCGCCGGTCAACGGGTCATTGTTGTGAATCCAGGTGGCGCAGTCCAGGCCGGAGCGGATGTCCGCAGGGGCCGGGGCGGCCGACGCGGGCAGTACCGTGCTCAGCCCGAACAGAGCGGCGGCGACGGCCACGGAGGTGATGGCGCGATTCCTCAATTCTGCTCCCAGCAAGTCGACCTGATGATCCCTCTCACGGTCCTGCCCGGGAAAAGCTGAGCATATCGATCCATTCGAGTGAAACGAATCGAGACACGAACGCCACCGTATTCAACAGGGGGGAGCAGCGTCGCGCTCGCCGAGGCCGGCCGTACCGGAGGAAGCTGCATTGCGCGGCCCAGAGCGGGTACCGCGCGTCCATCGGGACTGTGCGCACAACAGGAGGAGCTGTCGGTGGTGTCAAGGGGGCTGATCGGCGGGCTGATCGGCGGGGTCGTGGCGCGGCAAGGGCGTGTGTGCGCGTCACGGGGGGAGCAGGAGTGAGCGCCGATGCGGGGCTGCCCGGCGCGCTGGCACATCTGCAACCGTTGCTGGACCGGGGCGGCTACGCGGCGCTGGCGTTGCTGGTGGGCCTGGACAATGCGCTGATTCCCGTTCCCGGGCAGACGATGATCATCGTGGCCGCCGTGTACGCGGGCACCGGCCGGATGAACGTCGTCGCCGTCTCGCTGGTCGCCTGGGTGGCCGCCACCGCCGCGGCAGAGGCCGCATACCTGCTCGGCCGCCGCCGGGGCAGCACGCTGATCGACCGTTACGGGCGCTACGTCGGCCTCACCCCGCAGCGCTACGCGCGTGCCGAGACGTTTTACCGGCGTCGCGGCATACCGATCGTCCTGGTCTCCCGCTTCGTGGACGTACTGCGTCAGACCAACGGCCTGCTCGCCGGTGCCAACCGCCTTCCGCATCCGCGGTTCTCCGCCGCCAACGCGCTCGGTGCCGCCTTCTGGACGGTCGTATGGACAGCGCTCGGCTACGGTGCCGGAACCGACATCGGCCCCCTCTACCACCAGGCCATGCGATACCAGCTCCTGCTGCTGCCCGCCCTCGCCCTCCTCCTGGCGGCCTTCGTCGCCCGCGCCTGGCTCAAGCGCCGCCACCAGCAGGCACAGGACCACCCCTCGGTACCCCGATGAGACGATCCCCGTGATCAGCACCACGGTGACCACGGTGAGGACCGTCGCGGCGGAAGAACTCGGCGACGGCACTGCCCAGGACGCACCTCAGAACGCGTACCGGATCCGCAGCCAAGGCGCATGAGCCGCGATCAGCTCGCGCAGGTCGTTCAGAGCTTGTGCCTTGACGTGGTTGCGGTAGCGGACGTTCAGCGCGCCGTTCTCTGAGCGCTTGGCCTGCTGGAGGTGCGGCTGCCAGAGCAGGCTCTCGCCCCTGGGGTGCCAGCCGAGGTTGACCTCGTGCAGGTCCTGGTTGTGGGTGAGCATGATCACCTCGGCCGCCGCCTGGCGTTTGACCCGCTCCGGCAGCACGTCGTCGAGGTGCCTCAGCAGGTCGGCCCACGCGACGCGCCATCCGGGGCGCAGCACGACGGGAGAGAGGTTGAAGTGCACCTCGTAGCCCGCGTCCAGGAAGTCCGCGGCGGCGGCGATGCGCCCGTCGACCGACGAGGTGCGCAGGTCCAGGAGCCGCGAGTCGTCCGCCGGCATGAGGGAGAACCGGATGCGTGTACGGCCGCCCGGGTCGTAACCCAAAAGGTCGGGATTGACGAACTTCGTGGCGAAGGATGCCTTGGCCGTGGGCCACCGCCTGAAGGCGTGCACCAGGTCGGCCGTGTTGTCGCAGATCAGGGCGTCCACCGCGCAGTCGCCGTTCTCCCCGATGTCGTACACCCACGCCGTGTCGTCGCACTGGTTGGGTTCGGGTTTCCTGCCCTGTCGCGCGATGTGGCGGCCCAGGTGGGCGATGATCCGGTCCGTGTTGGTGAAGACGGTGATGGGGTTGGCGTACCCCTTGCGGCGCGGCACGTAGCAGTAGGAGCAGGCCAGTGCGCAACCGTTGGACGGACCCGGGGCGATCCAGTCGGCGGACCGGCCGTTGGGGCGGGTGGTCAGGTTCTTCTTCACCCCGAGGACCAGCGTCTCGCCCTTGACGCGGACCCAGCGCTCCACATTGCCGTCGTTGCCGTGGAGGCCGGGGATGCCCCAATGCGAGGCCACCTCGATCACCTGGGCGTGCGGGAACCGGTCGAGCACCTGCCGGCCGCGCGGTGACGCGGCGGCGGCGGGCTCGGCATAGATCTGCCGTACCGGCAGCAGACGGCGGGCCGTGTCGCTGGTCCGGAACGCGTCGTCGGCTGCTCGCGCGGCGGGCGGGGTGTCCGGCGCACCGAGGGCTTCCAGGCCGAACAGCGCGTCGCGGCCGTCGTCCGGTGTGGCGGACGGTCGGGTCATGGAGGGCTCCGGAGGCGGCGGGCGTTGCGCGGCGGCTCGCCGCGGGGCGGTGGCGACAAGCCGACATCCAAGCGTACGTCGTCGCGGTGGTGCGGCGGTGCGGCGGCAAGCGCCATGAGTCGGCGGCACGGCGTACGTGTGGTCCGTTCCGACCGCGTCGCGAAGTCGGCCGGCGAGGCGCCTGCGAGCTGCCGTCCCACCACATGCGACATGGTGACGCCATCGCGGCACGGGCGGGGCGGCCGCGGCGCGCTGCGCGCCGACGCTCGTGACACGGGACCCGGTGGCGGCCTCGGCTCCGTCCTGGTGCGGCCCGGCGGCGTGACCGGTCGGAGGCGGGCCACTACTCCAGCTCGGCCGGTGTCATGTCCACCAGCTCATGAAAGGCCTGACCGGCCTCTTTGCGCTCGTCGCCGTCCAGGCCGGTTCACTTCTTCTTCAGCGAGGACGGCTTGTGCACCGCTGTCCTGCCGGACTTCTCGCTTCGCACCTCGTACTGCGGGTCGCCCGGCGAGGCGTCCACCGTGCGGCCGGCGGCCTGTGTGCGTCCGGTGATCTCCTTCTCCACGTCACCCTCGGCCTGGCTCCCGTGGCTGCGCCAGGTGACGTGATCGCCCTTCTTCAGTTCGCTGCCCGCGTCACGTTTCTTCGCCATGCCGGCTCTCCTTCGCACCTGTGTCCGCGCACTCCCCCGCTTTCCAGCGTGGAGGCCCTCGGCCGATCCCGCGACGCGTCCGCTCGGCGGCGCGGGGCGTTTCCCATCCCCAGCGCCGCTGTCCCCCGCAGTGCCGCTGTCCCCCGCCGTCTGGGAGAGCAATCCGGCGGGCGTGCCGGACGAGGTGTCCGACCCGGCCAAGAACGGCATCCTCGACGAGCCGCTCACAGTTCTGGGACGCGTACGAATTACCCATGTCAGGCACCGTGCGCGACGTCGGCGGCGGTCAGGCGACTCGGCCCAGCCGCGGGCCGCCCCGGTCGCGCAGTCGTCTGAAGAAGGCCAGGACGCCCGCGGAGCCGCCGGCCCAGGTGGCGCTCGACCGGGCGAGACCGGTGTCCGGGAACACGGGCCGGGACCAGGTGCCGCCGCTGCGGATCAGGATGAGCAGGGCGATGGTCTCGGCCGCGTCCCAGAACTCCTCGGACCCGGACGCCTCCGCGACATCCACCATCAGCTCGCCCGCCCCGGCCAGCCCGCAGCACTGCGTGACCAGCGGCATCCGGGGTGCCAGTGCGGCGCAGGCGCGCGCGGTCCGCCGGGCCAGGTCGAGGTATCCGGGTTCGTCGAGGCGTTCGGCGGCACGGACGAGTACGGTCCCGATGCCGGCCAGGCCCCGGCACCACGAGCCGTAGCGGCGTGTCGCTCCTGGCCCGGTGGCCGCCGCGATGATGTCCGGTGTCACGGCGGCCAGGTGGGCGCCGGCCTGCTCGGAGCGGCTGATCGCGTCCGGGTCCCCGGACACGCCGCCGTATTCGAGGAGGAAGCAGGCGACGCCCGCCTCACCGTGGGCGATGCCCTCGCGGAGCGCGGCGCTGCCGGTCGTGTCCGGGCCGGCCGGGGTCAGCCGGGCGGTGCCCGATGCCAGCATCCGGTCGCAGTCGGCGGCGACGGCGAGGTGCCGGTGTGCGGCGTGCCGGTGACCGGCCCGGAGGGCGTGGCGGGCCAGCAGCAGTCGGCCGAGGCCGATCCCGGCGGCGCCCGCGATCAGGTCCGCCTCCGGTGGGCCGCCGTCCGGTGCGCGGTCCGGCAGGGCGGGGTGCCCGGACCACGTGTCCTCGTACGGTCCGGCTCCTGCTGCCGACTGCGCCTGGGTGAGGAAGAGTTCGACGCCCGTGCGGCCCGTGTAGAAGCCGGGTGGGAGGTTCCTGGACTGTTCCGCCGTCCACCGGGCCAGCGCGGTCACGGTCGGACGCACGCGGGGCCGGTGCACGTGGTGGAGGAGTTCCAGTCCCAGCCCCGAGCTGCCGCCGTAGACGTCGATCGAGGTGGGGACGTTCAGCCGGGCGGCCCGTACCGGGTCCACGATCGCGCTCGCTTCACCGACGCAGAACGCGGTCGTGTGCTCGATGATCTCGTCCAGCAGGTCGTCGTCGATCCGGGGCCGCGCGGGTCGGCGCGTGGTCCCGGCCGTGCCGGTGCGCAGTCGGTCGGCGGTGGCGGTCCGTACGGCCGGGTCGAAGCTCAGGAGGCCGGATATCGACGACCGGATCTCCCGATGGGCGCGCCCGGGCAGTGCCCATGCCAGGCAGGCCAGCGTCCGGTCCCGGTTGACCGCGTGGTCACGGTCGACGATCACCGGGTCCATGCCGGTGGCGGCGAAGAAGAGGGTCGCGCCGAGGGCGTAGTGGTCGTCGGCGGGGGCGGCCGGGCCGCTCGCGGGCAGAACCGGCTCGGTGTATCCGGGGGTCGCTCCTCCCGGGCCGGCGCCGTCCCGCTCGCTGATCCCGAAGTCGATCATGTGGCAGTGGCCGGGGCCGGAGGCGTCGAGTACGACGTTGTCGGGCTTGAGGTCGCGCACGACCACGTTTCGGGCGTGGATGGCGTCCAGGACGCGAAGGAGCCTGGCGGCAAGGGTGGACAGGGTGCGCTCCGGCCGGGTGCCGTCGTCGCGGTACGGGCCGTCGCGCAGGACCTCCCGGCGCAGGTCACGGTCGCCGCAGGTGCTCATCACCAGGTACTCGTCCGACTGGTGGGCGAAGTAGTCCAGTGCGCGGGGCACGCCCGCGACGCCGTCGAGGGCGGTGAGGACCGTGTGTTCGTTGCGCAGCCGGTGGCGGGCGTCCGTGCCGGATTCGTCCTCGCCGACGTAGGCCCTCGCCTGTTTGACCACCACCGGCTGCCGGCAGGTGCGGTCGACCGCGCGGTAGACGTTGCCCTGGGGTGCGCGCGCGATGCCGGCGGTGACCGTGTAGCGTCCGCCGCCGAAGTGGGGTGCGGACGGGTTGTCGCCGGGTCCGGAATCGCTCGCGAAGGGGTCCTCGGCCCAGGGCGGGCACCGGTAGCGGCCGACGGCCAGGCCGTCGAACATCCGGCCGTCCGGGCCGGTCATGACGGATTCGAGCCGCCCGCTCCGGCCGGTCCGGTAGTCGCCGGTGAAGGGGCCGTAGCGGTAGTAGACCGGTGCCGTCGGATCGACCCGCCGGTCGCTGACGACCCGCGGTCCTTCCCGGCCGCGCAGTACGGCGGCGAGTTCCCGGGCGACGTCGACCACCGTGTCGGCCGGGCAGTAGACGGTGATGGCCTTGCCGACGCTTCCGGCGCTCACCATCCCGGAGTTGAGGCGGCGCAGGGTCTCCGGGTCGCGGGCGAACTTGGCGTGGCAGACGTGCCGGGACAGGACCGGCAGAACGAGTCCGGTCACGGTGTCGAGGTCGCCGGGACGCGCCGAGACGTGCAGTTTCCAGCCGTGTTCCATCGCCGGCATCCGCGGGTCGTTGAGGTACGACCACGTCTCGTCGGACCAGCCGCTGCGGCCGGCGATGGAGACGGGCACCGCTACGCGTTCAGGTCACAGGAGAAGCGGGTGGTGGCGGTCACCCAGGGGTCGGCGAGACACGCCGTGGGCTCGCGGTCGCCACGGTCGTCGTCCTCGAACGCGATCGCCTCGTCGTCGATCTCCAGCGGACCCGCGTCGCGGAATCCGTCGGCTTGAAGAAGATCCGGCACGGCTACGGGCATGTGACGCCTCCAGGGTGTGTCGTGCGCTGAAGAGCAGGAAACGGCCGACGCGGGCGGGTGGACCCGCCGGGCCGAGGATTCGCTGCACAAAGGTAAGGAGGGGTGCGCTCACTGACAAGGGGTCACGTCATGCAGTGGGGACGGGTGTTCTGCCGCCATCGGGACGGACTCCGGGATGCGGAAGGGGAACGACGGCCTCCCTCTTCGCGCAGCGGCGCGCGCCCGGGCCGTGGTCCCGGCACGCGTGTCACTGCACGGACCGGGGAGCCGCCGGCCCGCTCCGTCGTCGTGGGAGCGGGGACGACATGGCCGCCGGTCCTACACCGCCTCCGCCCGGTGCCGGGCCGGACAGGTCGCGTTCGGTCAGGAGGCCCGAGCGCGGAACGCGTGCGTCCGCCGGGCGCGGCGCTCATTGCGGAATCTCCGGTCGGTCGCGGTGCGGGCCCCGGGGACGTGTCCGGCGTTCTCCGTCCCGGGCCATGCCGACGATCCGGTGCCGGGCGCGGTGATCGTCCCTCCCTCGGGCGCGGTGATCGCCTACCCCGGCCACGGTGATCGTCTCCCCCGGGTTCGGCGCCCCCGGCAGTGGGTCCGCTCCGGTCACCTGGTCGGCCGCGGCGACCATCCCCGGCCGGACCGCGCCGGACGTGCCGGACGTGCCGGACGTGCCGGACGTGCCGGGCCGCGTCAGACCTCGCCGGACCACCGTCCGGCCGTAGTTCACCGAGCCGCTGCGCCGTACGGCCTCCCGCCCCGGAAGGTGCCCTTCAGGTACGCCGTCCGCCGACGGCGGGCGTCCGCCCCCATGCGGCCAGTGCGCGGAGGAGCGCGTTGCGCCCTCGGTCCGGCACCGTCCATAGCGTCTGTCCCCGCACGCCCCACTGTTCCAGCAGGGCGTTGGCCGCGAGGAAGCCGCTCGTGGCCGCCCGTTCCATGAGGGCCACGGGCAGCCCGGTGCGGACCAGGTCGCCGGCCAGGACCACGCGTGGGTGCGGGGTGCGGACGGTGGGCCGGTCGCGGTAGCCGCCCACCGGGAACATGGGGCAGTCCTCGTGCCACTCGTGACGGGCGTCGAGGACGGTCGCCGTGCTGGTCTCCGGGTAGACGCGGTGCAGTTGGCCGAGGAGGCGCTTCTGTTCGACGTCCCGGGCGGCTCCCGGCGGCACGGCGTAGGCGTGCAGTTCGACGACGGACCCCCCGGTGCGCCCGCTCCAGCGGGCCGCCTCGTCCTCGTAGCGTTCCAGCACGCTGATGTTGTCGAGGGTGCCGAAGCCGCTGGTGCCGAGGAAGGCGGGCCGGTCGGGTGCGACGGGCCGGTCCAGCCACAGCCGGCTGACCAGGAAGGGCGGGGCGGTGCGCAGCCGTTCGACCCGCTCGCGCCAGGAGGCGTCGCCCAGCCGCGGGCACTGCTCGACCAGCGAGCGCAGTCCCGCGCTGTCCAGGGCGAGGACGACCCCGTCGTAGCGCCGCTCGTCCCGTTCGCAGGCGACCACGAGACCGCCGTCCGCGACGGGCGCGATGTGCTGGACCGACGTGCCGGTGCGGATCTCGGCGCGGTGCCGGGTCAGGTAGTCGGCGAGCGGGTCCCACAGGGCGGCCGGGAAGGAGTCCCGGGGCACGTCGAACAGCAGCCCTTCGGCGGAACCCAGGAAATAGATGTGGAACATGAGCGCCATCTCGGCCGCCGACAGGTCCCGCGGGTCGGCGAAGAAACTGCGGGAGAACACCTCGAAGGCCAGGTGACGGGCGCTGTCCGGGAAGCGCACGGCGTCCAGGAAGGCATGGGCGCTGGTGCCGTCCAGCCGGTCGTACACCTCGGGCACACGCACGTCGAGCAGGGGCAGGGCCGCGAACGGGTTCATGGCGCGCAGGTCCGTCGGCCGGAAGGAGGGGCTGAGCGCCACGAAGCCCATGGCGCTGAGGGGCGGGGTGCGCGGGATGTGCCGGAAGCTGTCGCGCAGTCCGTCGGCGTGCAGCAGCGGGTAGTCCGCAAGGGCGGTGAGCCGCTCCAGTGCGGGATCCGTCCGGCGCAGCAACCCGCGCAGGTTGTAGTACTGGCGGAAGAAGGCGTGGAACCCGCGGCTCATGGTCGCCGGGGAGCCGTCGCGCAGCCGGGTCGGCCATCCGCCGACCCGCCCGCCGAGGTAGGGGCGCCGCTCGTACACGGTGACGGCCACCCCGCGCTCGGCGAGCGCGGTGGCGGCGGCCAGGCCGGCGATGCCCCCGCCGACCACCGCCACCGACGGCCGGTCTTCCCCGGCCCGGGGGGCGCCGGGCGGGGCCGGCAGCATCCGGGCCCGCCGGTCGCGGCCCCGGCGTGCGGCGCCCTGGCGAGGGGCGGCCCGGCGTGCCGCGCCCTGGCGGGGGGCGGCCTGGCGGGGGGCCCTCATGCCTCCGCCCCGTGGCCGTACGGCCGCCGCGCGACGAAGGTGTGGGCGATGCCCGTCTGCCAGCCCGGCAGCGGCAGCGCGCGCACCTGGTCGAATCCGGCCGTGCGCAGCCGGTGCGCGAAGCGTCCGGCGGTGTCGAACTCCACGACACTGCGCCACAGATGCCGGTACAGCCGCCCGTCCCCCAGCAGGGTCGCCGCGGGCTGTACGACACCCCGGCACACCAGCGTCCACACCGCGCGGTCGACGCGCCGTCCGCTGAGCGTGTAGTCGTGCACGCAGAGCCGGCCGCCCGCGCGCAACAGGCCGCGCGCGGCGGCGAGTACGGCGTCGGGATCGGTGACGTTGCGCAGGAGGTAGGCCGCGAACACCGCGTCGAAGGGGCCGCTCACCCCGGCCTCGGTCAGGCGTTCGGCGGGGGCGTGTACGAAGGTCACCCCGTCCGCCCACGGTTTGGCCGCGGCCCGCCCGAGCATGCCGGCCGAGGCGTCGACGGCCGTGACCTCGGCGGCGGGGAGGACGGAGCGCAGCGCCGCGGTGGACGCCCCGGTGCCGCAGCCGAGGTCGAGCAGGCGCAGCCCCCGCCCCTGTCCGGGCAGGCCGAGCCGGCGCACCGAGCGGCGCAGGTCGGCGTGGTAGCCGGGGTTGGCGGCCACGAGGGCGTCGTAGCTGCGGGAGGCGTGGTCGAAGGCGGCGGCGAGGTCTTCGTCGCGCAGCAGCGTCATGGGTTCTCCGTCGGGGGGAGGTGCGAGGAGTGCGGACCCGGCGCGGGAAGGGGCGGCGGACACGGTGGTGCGGGCAGGTCGAAGGAGCGGCGCGGCAGGCGGGGCAGTTCCAGGGCGGAGCGCAGCATCGGCGCCACGGGAGCGTGCAGGCCGATGGCCAGGTCCTCGTGCAGGCGGGTGTCTCCGTCGAGGAAGCGCAGCAGCCGTGCCATGGGTACGCGGGCGAACAGGCGGCTGAACAGTTCCGGTCCGTCGGCCCGGCCGCTGTCCAGCGCGCGCAGCAGGACGGCGTCCATGGCCCGGGAGCGCGCCGAGTGGGCGGCGGGGGGCAGTGGGAAGCGTCCGCGGCGCAGTGCGTCGGCGACGGCCCTGGTCTGGCGTTGCAGTCCGGCGAAGGTGTAGCCGGTTGCGGGCCGGGTCGCTCCGCCGGCGGCACCGATGCGGAAGACGCGGGCTCCGGTCTGCCGGGGGATCGGCGCGTCGGTCATCGGGATGAGGCCGGTCTCGGTGGCCAGGACGAGCCGTTCGCCGAGCCGCAGTACCTCGTCGGCGTAGTGCCGTACGGCGGCCTCGTAGCGGTCGGGAGTGAGGGAGCGTCCGGAGAACTCGGTGTACTCCACCAGCGCCTCGCACGGCCCGGTCGGCAGGACGTAACCGAAGGAGAGGCCGTGGTCCGGCTGCGGGGTGCGGAAGTCCATCAGCTCCACGACGGACGGGTCGAACACCGGCCGGGCGGTGCGCACGAACCAGCCGTGGAAGTGCTGGAGCAGGGTGGTGCGGGCGGCCGGCAGGCTGCCCGGGGGGCGGGAGTCGAACACGAAGCGGGCACTCAGCACATGCCCGAGCCCACCGGAGTCCCTGAGGTGGACGTGAGCACCGCCTCGTACGTCCTCCACCGTCTCGACGGTGGCTTCGAGTCGCCGCACATTGGTGCTGCGGGCCAGGTCCCGGCGGACGAGGCGTTCGAAGTCGTCGGAGCGGATCATGCGGTACCGCAGCGGAGCGATGTCCCCCTCGACCGGGGCACCGGCACGCGGGCGCACTCTGAGCCGCTGCCACTCGGCCCGCACCGCCGCGTCGAACCGCCCGCCCCCGGCCGTCCAGTAGCACCAGGTCCGCGGGGGCGGCCGCAGCGGGCCGGGGGGCGCGTCCACCAGTACGACGGACGGTGTGCGCAGGCCGGGAACGCTCCCGGCGAGCCGGTGGGCCAGCGACAGCCCGGCGGCGCCCGCGCCCAGGACGGCCACGTCCGTGTCCGGCACGGTGTCTCCCTTCTGCGGCTTCCTGTCTTCTTCTGCGGCTTCCTGTCTTCCGTCCTGGAGGCGACTTACGGCGACGGTGGTCCACGGCGGTGATGGAGCGCGACGGCGGTCCGGGGAGCAGGGCGGCCCGGCCCCCGGAGTCCCGGGTCCTGTTCTTTCGGATTGTGTACCCCGGCGGACGCAGGGCGCCTCGCGCGGCGAGCGGCTGAGCGCGAGTCAGGGCACGGTAGTGGAGGGCGGATCCCGGTGCTGCCGCGATCCGGTGGGGTGTTCGCGCATCCGACCGTGCCGCCCGCACCGAAGCAGACGGGTGACGGGACCGACCGACCACAACACACGACGGAGGGAACCTGGATGCGTCCCACCCACGCGAAGGACCGCTCCGCCTCGACCGCTGCGCCTCCACCGACGGCCGCGGCGGCCGAGACGTCCGAGGCGGCCGAGACGCCTGGGGCGGCCGAGACGCCTGGGGCGGCCGAGACGCCTGGGGCGGCCGAGACGTCTGAGGCGGCCGGGGCGTCGCTTCCGCGCGGGCCCTGGGCCCGCGGCCGGGAGCGGCACGACGAGGAGGCGTACCCCGTGGCAAGCGCGTCGTTCTTCGCCGGCTCCGCCGAAGTGCGCGAGGCCGACGCAGACGTGCCCGGCGCTGTCGGCCGGGTACTCGACGACGTGCTGGCGGAGCGCCTGCGCCGGGCCCGGTCGGCCGATCCCCTCTTCGCCGAGGAACTGGCCGAACGGGTGGCGCGCTTCACTCTCAAGGGTGGCAAGCGCACCCGCGCGCAACTCGTGTGGTGGGCCGTGCGGGCATGCGCCGGACGGGATCCGGCGGCCGCAGCGGCCGCCCTGCGCATCGGAGGCGCCCTGGAACTGCTCCAGACGTGCGCGCTCGTCCACGACGACGTGATGGACCGGGCTGCCCTGCGGCGCGGCCGGCCCGCGCTGCACGCGGACCTGGCCGAGGGGTACGCCGGTCGGGTGGGGGACGAGCGGGCCGAGCGGTTCGGGCAGTCGGCGGCGGTCCTCGCCGGGGATCTGGCGCTGGCCTGGGCCGACGACCTGGTCGCGGAGACGCCGCTGCCGCCCCGGACGGCGATGGTGGTGCGACGGTTGTGGAGCGACATGCGTACGGAGATGGTCGCGGGCCAGTTCCTGGATGTGCGGGGCCAGATCGCGGCGGCGTGGTCGCTGCCCCGGGTGCGCCGGGCCGCCTGCCTGAAGAGCGCCCTGTACTCGGTGGGGCGGCCCCTCGCCCTGGGGGCGGCCGCAGCGGGCGCCGACGACATGACCGCGCGTCGGCTGGGCGACGCCGGCCGCTGTGTGGGCATGGCGTTCCAGCTGCGGGACGACCTGGACGACGTCTTCGGCGATCCACGGGAGACCGGCAAGGCGTGCGGTGGCGACATCCGGGAGGGCAAGCCCACCTACCTTCTCGCGGTCGCCCGCGCGCGGGCCGAGGCCGCCGGTGACGGTGCCGCGCTGGCCGTTCTGGAGCGGTGGCTCGGCGACACGGAACTCACCGGACGCGGTCTTGAGCAGGTGCGGGACGTGCTGGTCGGGACGGGCGCGCGCGACGCCGTGGAGAGCAGGATCGAGCGGCTCGCCGCGCGGGGGCTGCGGCACTTCGACCGTGCGGTGCTGGACGCGGAGGGCGCCGGGCCGCTGCGCGCCCTGTTGCTCGCGACGGCCGGGGCGCGGCCGGACGAGGAACGGCCGGACGGGGACGCCGCACGTCCACGGCCCGCGCACGGCCCGTACGCGCATCCTGTCCGCAGCGGGGCGGGGAGTGGCCGGTGACGCGCACCCTGCCCGGTCCCACGGACCATGTGGTGGTCGTCGGCGCCGGACTGGCCGGGCTGTCGGCGGCACTGCATCTGCTGGGCGCCGGGCGGCGGGTCACCGTCGTCGAGCGCGAGGAACTGCCGGGAGGCAGAGCCGGGCGCCTCGACCTGGCCGGTTACCGGATCGACACCGGGCCCACCGTGCTGACCATGCCCGAGCTGGCCGACGAGGCGTTCGCCGCCGTCGGCGACAGCCTGCGGGAGCGGGTCGAGCTGATCCCCCTGCACCCGGCCTACCGGGCCTGCTTCGCGGACGGCAGCAGCCTCGACGTGCACACCGGCGCGGACGCGATGGCCGCCGAGGTGGAGCGGTTCGCCGGGGCGGCCGAGGCGGCGGGCTACCGGCGGCTGCGCGACTGGCTCCAGCGGCTGTACCGGGCCCAGATGCGCCGGTTCATCGACGCCAACTTCGACTCGCCCCTGGGTCTGCTCAACGCCGACCTCGCCCGGCTGGCGGCGCTGGGCGGCTTCGGCCGCCTGGACGCCCGGATCGGCCGCTTCCTGGGCGACGAGCGGCTGCGCCGGGTGTTCTCCTTCCAGGCCCTGTACGCGGGTGTGCCCCCGGCGCGGGCGCTGGCCGCGTACGCGGTCATCGCCTACATGGACACCGTCGCCGGCGTGTACTTCCCCCGGGGCGGCATGCACGCGCTGCCGCGGGCGATGGCGGAGGCGGCCGCCGAAGCTGGTGCCGAGCTGTGCTTCGGACAGCGGGTGACCCGGCTGGAGCGGTCGGGCGGGCGGATCACGGCCGTCGTCACGGACACCGGCCGCATCCCGTGCGACGCGGTCGTCCTCACCCCGGACCTGCCCGTCGCCTACCGGCTGCTCGGCCGCCGGCCGCGCAGACCGCTCGGGCTGCGGCACTCGCCGTCCGCGGTCGTGCTGCACGCCGGCACGGACCGCACCTGGCCCCATCTCGCCCACCACACGATCTCGTTCGGCGCGGCGTGGCACTCCACATTCGACGAACTCACCCGCGCCGGGGAGCTGATGAGCGACCCGTCACTGCTGGTCACCCGCCCCACCGCCACGGACCCGGGCCTCGCGCCGCGGGGCCGCCACCTGCACTACGTCCTCGCCCCCTGCCCCAACACCGACATCGGGCCGGACGCGGCGGCCTGGTCCGACCTCGGCCCGCGCTACCGGGACACCCTGCTGCGGGAGCTGGAGCGGCGCGGACTGACCGGGCTCGAAGCCGCCATCGAGGCGGAGTGCCTGGTCACCCCGGCCGACTGGCACGCCCTGGGGCACGCGGCGGGCACCCCTTTCTCGGCCGCCCACACCTTCGCGCAGACCGGCCCGTTCCGGCCGCGCAACCTGGTGCGCGGCACCGAGAACGCGGTCCTGGCCGGCTGCGGCACCACACCCGGGGTCGGTGTGCCGACCGTGCTGCTGTCCGGGAAGCTGGCCGCGGCCCGCGTCACGGGCGTCCCACCGCGCCGAAGCATCCGCGCGCGCCCCTCCACGATCGCCGCCCGGACCGCCGTACGCGCCGCCCGGACCGCCGTACGCGCCGCCCGGACCGCCGCCCCGGCCCCCACGAGTTCCGCGCCGCCGTCCGGGGGCCCGGCCGCCGGGCGGACCCCGGCGGTTGTCCGGCGAGCGGACGCGGCACCGCCCGCCGGGCTCGCCGACGCGCGGGAACCGTCGGCCTCCTCACCGCACCCCCCGGTCGCCGCGAGGCGACCCGATGCGCCGGACGACCTCCTGGCCGACCCCACGAACGAAGGCGGGACGGGATGACCGATCGAGAGCTGGCCGCGGCCGGGATCACCGACCCGGCACTGCGCGCGGCCTACCGCCACTGCCGCGCCCTCAACGCCCGGCACGGCAGGACGTACTTCCTCGCCACCCGGCTGCTGCCGGTCGAGCGCCGGTCCGCCGTGCACGCCCTGTACGGCTTCGCCCGCTGGGCCGATGACATCGTCGACTGCCTCGCCTCCGGGGCCGGCGCCGAGGTGCGCGCGCGGGCGCTGGCGCGGCTCCAGACGGAACTGGAGGAGGGGCTGCGGCGGGGCGGCAGCGGCGAGCCCGTGGTGCACGCGCTCGCCGACACCGCCCGCCGCTACGCCATCGACCACGCCCATTTCCGGGACTTCATGGCCGCGATGCGCTCCGACCTGGTCGTGACGGCCTACCCCACCTACGCCGATCTGCGGGCGTACATGCACGGCTCCGCGGCGGTGATCGGTCTTGAGATGCTGCCCGTGCTGGGCACGGTGGTGCCTCGGGAGGAGGCCGCGCCGTACGCCGCGGCGCTCGGCGTCGCCTTCCAGCTCAGCAACTTCCTGCGGGACGTCGGCGAGGATTTGGACCGCGGGCGCGTCTACCTGCCCGGCGATCTGCTCGCCGGTCATGGCGTCGACCGGGAACTGCTGTCCTGGAGTCGCGCGGCGGGGCGCCCGGACCGCCGGATCACCGCCGCGCTCAGGGAGTTCGAGGCACTGATCCGCGGTGTCTACCGGTCGGCGGTCCCCGGGATCCAGCTGCTCGATCCGGTGGCGCGGCCCTGCATCCGTACCGCCGCCGTCCTGTACGGCGGCATCCTCGACGCCGTCGCCCGCGACGGCTACACCGTGCTGCACCGGCGGTCGGTGGTCGAGCGGCGGCGCAGAGCGGTGGTCGCCGTCGACGGGCTGGTCCGGGTGGCGGCGGCCCGGCTGCGGGCGCGGACCGGTCCCGTGCCCCGGCCAGCCACCGACGGCCCCCGTTTCCTGCCCGCGGCGGCGCTCGCGCCGGGGACGGCGGTCCGCTCCGCCGAGGAGGTCGCGTGAACCGCCGTCGCCTGCCGCTGTCACTGCGCCGCGACGCCGTGCCCTGGGAGCGTCAGCGCCCCACCTGGCGCGAGGCGCGGCCCGCGGTGATCGCCGGGGCGCTGAAGCGGGCGCAGGCCCGCCCGTCCGGGAACTGGTACGTCGTCGGCGCCTCCCGTGCCCTGCGCGGTGACGGCAAACTCGCCCTGAGCGTGGCGGGGCACGAGGTCGTGGTGTGGCGAGGGCCCGACGGGCGCCCCGTCGGCGGTCCGGGCATCTGCCCGCACCTGGGCGCACCGCTGCGGGACAGCCCGGTGCGCTGCGGCACGCTGGTGTGCCACTGGCACGGACTGGCTCTGGACGGCGGCCCGTACGCGGGCTGGTCGCCGCTGCCGGTGCACGACGACGGGGTGCTGGTGTGGATACGCCTGGACGCGGTGGGCGGCGAGGAGCCGCGGGACGCACCGGCCGTACCGTGGCGGCCCGAGCCCGCGCGCGCCGTGACGGCCGTCTACAGGGGGGTGGGTGTCTGCGAGCCCGAGGACGTGGTGGCCAACCGGCTCGACCCGTGGCACGGGGCATGGTTGCACCCCTACTCGTTCGTCGACCTGACGGTGGTGGACGCGCCCGGGGAACCGCTCGGCGCGAACGACGGCGGTCCGGACGCCCTGACCGTCGACGTGTCCTTCAAGGCGGCGGGCCGGCTGGTCGTGCCGGTCCGCGCCGTGTTCACCGCGCCCGGACCACGTACGGTCGTCATGCGCATCACGCGTGGCGAGGGCGCGGGCTCGGTGGTGGAGACGCATGCCACGCCGCTGGGCGCGGACGAAGCCGGTCGGCCCCGCACCGTGGTCACCGAGGCGGTGGTCGCCGCCTCGGACCGTCCGGGGTTCGCCGCCGTCCGCCGTGCCGCGCCACTGCTGCGTCCCCTGATGCGCGCCGCGGCCGGGCGGCTGTGGCGTGACGACCTGGCGTACGCGGAGCGCCGCTGGCAGCTGCGCTCCACGGGACGCTTCCCCGGCTGAACGGCAGGCGGGCCGACGCCCCCGGGGCGCGATCGGCGTGCCAACCGGGACATCGCCCGTGAATCCGCAGGCGGTAGGACGGTGAGAGAGGGTCCTGCCGAAGGAGGCAACCCACTCCCCTACTCGCCGGGCTCCCCGGCCGTGGCGGGCCGGGCAGCGTGGCCAGGATGTCCCCTGGTGCGCCGCCGCTCCTTCAGCTCCGCCTCGTACAGGTGGTCCTTGCCCGCGACCAGCTCCCGGCGCGCCTGGGCCTCGACGTCCTTGAACGGCGCGTAGTAGGTGGCGTTGTACGCCTCGACGATCTGGAACGTCCAGTGCCCCGGAATCACGTTGCGGCCCAGGATCTCCCGCTGCACCCGGTCCGCCCATCCGGGGTGGCCGGCCTCCCGCAGCAGCGCCACGGCGCGGTCCAGCGCGAAGTCGGCCCCTCCCGTCAGCTGGTGGAAGGCGTAGAGGTGACCACGGGCGCGTTCGGTCGTCTCCAACGCCTCCGACAACGCCCCCAGGGCCTGTACGAGGGTGTCCGACACACCCGGCGGGCGCAGGTGCGCACCGTCCGGACCGTCAGCAGGGTGAGTGTTCATGCACCGACCCTCTCCCCCGCTCGACGGGCCGCGCACCAGCGGCGGCTTGCCGGGCATCCGCGTTCACCCGCGCGGCGGACACGTCCCGGCTGGCCAACGGGCGCGGCAGTGCGCCGGGGGCGGGCCGGCCCGGTGTGATCGTCGCCATCCTCGTGGTGGTCGTCCCCCTGGTGTGGTTCGCCGGAGGGCCGGCGCTGTGCCGGGGGAAAGGCGGTGTCGCCCTGACACCTCGTCGGACGACGCGCCCCTGGTTCTGGACACCCGCTTGTGGTTCACCACGCGCGTGGTGCTCCTCGCCATCGCCTGTGTCGCCTTCTTCGTGAACCTGTCCTACTTCGTCTGACGGCTGGCTGCCCCTCCGCATGACGGGCCCGCCGTGGACAAACGTCCTGTCCGTCCGCCCGGCCACCAGCCTCCCTCGCCGCGGGGGCGGCCCACGTCGCGAGGCCGATCACACCGGGCTGGAGGGGTGGGCCGCCGTGGGCGAGCGGGGTGGCCAGGTCCGGGGTGAGAGGATGCCGAGGACGTAGGCGCGGGCGACCAGTGCCGGGCGTGTCGGAGCTTCGAGGAGGACGCGGAGACGACTCAGGTGGTAGTCCAAGGTCTGCCGCGACAGACGCAGTTCCTCGGCGATGTCCGCGTTGCTGCGGCCCGCCGCGAGCAGGGCGACGATGCGTACCTGGGCGGCGGTCAGGGTGGGCTGGGTCCGCTGGCGTCGGCCCAGGTGCGTGACGACGGCCCACACGCCGGTCACGCCCGGCGCCGCCGCGCCGACGGTGGTCAGCCGGATACGGGCCCGGCGCTGCCAGCCCTCCCCGTCGACGAGCACCGCTGAGGCGCGGGCGCTTCTGCGCCGGCCGGCGATCAGGTCGTCCCAGACTCGTATCAGGGCGCCGCGTTCGGGTGTGTCGGCGAGGAGCGAGGCGGCGCGCAGTCCGGTCAGATCGGAGAGGCGGACGCGCAGGATCTCGGCCGTGGCGGTGCCCGCCTCGCTCACCCTTCCGTCCGGGGCCAGCCGTACGCAGGCCAGTCCGCTGTGGTCGCGCAGTGCGCGTAAGTCCGCCTCGGCGCGGTGCCGTTGGTCCATCGTCCGGACGTAGTCGGTGACGTCGACGTAGATACCCGCGACGCAGCGTTCCTCGCCCCAGCGGACGGGAAAGCGGTAGCCCGCCGCGTGTGCGGAGGTTCCGTCCGGGCGGTGGTAGGTGAGGGCGTGCCGGATGGGCTTGCCGTCGGTGAGGACCTGCTGGTCCATGGCGAGGAAGCGGCCGGCGTTGGCGGGTTCGTCGAGGTCGGACAGGTGGCGGCCGATCACGGCGTCGCGTGTCGTCCCGTACAGGTGGGCGTAGGCGTGATTGGCCCACACATAGCGGCCGGCGCCGTCGCGCATGAACGCGGCGGCCGGGGTGAGTTCGGCGAGGGCTCCGAAGGGGTTACGGCCGGGCGGACCGGCCGCTTCGTCCAGGGGTGCTGCGCGTTCCGTCTCGTCCACGGCCCCACTCCTTCAACACTGCGCGACATGACGTTGGGTGACGTCTCGTGCGTAAGCCGTAGCACCCTGGGAAGACGGGAGGACCGGGCGCTCTCAGGCTCTGCACCATCTGCCCGCTAGCGCATCACGACACCTCCACATGGCACCGATCGCCCAGCGGGGTAAGGCATTTGCCTGAATCGTTCGCGTAGCGCGGCCACTGGAAGGTGAGTTCGGACTGGTTCGCTTGAAGGAGGAGAACCGGCGGGTGTGAGTGCTCCCGACATCAACTGCCGCGACATCGAAGGAGATGGGTCTACGTGAGCCAGGTGCTGTACGTGCATGCCAAGGGCGGTCCCCCGGTGGGCCATGCCCTGACGCGGGTGGCCGGGCGGGCCGCGGTGCACCTGCTGGCGCTCAGCGAGCTGCCCGCGGGGGTGGCGGACGACGCGGCGCGGCTGTGCGCCTCGGTGGTGACGCCTCCTCGGGCGGAGCACCGGGACCTCGTCGAGCTGATCGCGGCGCGCGCCCGCGAGGTGGGGGCGGACGCCGTCCTCACCTTCTCGGAGTACGCGGTGGTCGCGGTGGCCGAGGCGTGCCGGCGGCTCGGTCTGAGGGGCGCCGGGGCGGCCGCCGCCCTCGCCCGCGACAAGCGGCTGATGCGCGCCACGTGGGAGCGTCACGGTGTTCCGCAGCCCCGCTTCCGCCCCGTCGCGGGGCTCGCCGAGCTGGAGCGCGCGACCACTGATTTGTCATGCCCATTATTACTCAAGGCGGCGTGGAGCGCGGGTTCGACCGCTCACCAGATCATCGACGGACCCGGGCAGGCGCGGCACGCCTGGCACCGCTCGCGTCAGGTCATGGCGGAGTCGGCGCAGCTCGGCTTCGCCGAAATGCATGTGCGGGGCGCGGCGGAGGACTTCATCGTCGAGGAGATCGTCACCGGACGGGCCGAGGAGTGGTTCGACGGACCCGGCTGGGGTGACTACGTGAGCGTCGAGGGCGTCGTCGTCGACGGCGATTTCCGGCCGGTCTGCCTGAGCGGACGCCTGCCGACCGTGTGGCCGTTCACCGAGCGCGCCGGCATCACTCCGGCCGCCGTCGACAGCGGGGCCCAGCACCGGATCGTGGAGCTGGCCCGGCAGGCCGTGGACGCGCTGGGGCTGGAGAACTGCGGCACCCACACGGAGATCAAGCTCGGCGCGGACGGCCGTATGTGGGTCATCGAGACGGCCGCCCGGTTCGGGGGCGCGATGACCGTGCCGCAGATCGAGGACGTCTTCGGCCTCGACCTGGTCGGCATGTTCACCGACCAGCTGCTCGGCCGCTCGCCCGCCTGGCCCGCGCGGACGCTGACGCCCGCGGACGCCGAGGGCGCGACGGGCTCCCTGGTGGTGCTCGCGGTCGACGGCGACGGCAAGCCGTGGCAGCGGCGCCATCTGTGGGACTCCTCGGCCGTGATCCGCAAGGCGCCGGTCGGTGCCGGCAGCACGCTGTCCGTGGTCCGGGAGAGTTCCCTTCCGGACGGCTCACCGGTCCCCGTCTACGACCCCGCGGGCGGCGCCAACACGATGGCGGGGCTGTGCCTGCTGTCGGCCGACCGGCCGCAGTCCGTCGTGCGCGACTTCACCGCCCTGGTGGCCGCGCTGCCGGACATCCTGCGGGTGGACACCGCCGAGGAGGCACGCGCATGACGCCCGCGCCGGACGAGGCCCGCGTCCCCGATGCGGCGGGCGACCGTACCGTGGTCGGCGTCAACCTGTCGCTGCCGCTGTTCCGCACGCTGTCCGGTGTGCTGGCCGGTCACCCGTACCTGAAGGTCGTGGTGGACCGGACCGAGGACACCTGGCATCTGCTCGACACCCGGGTGCACCCCTTCCACGTCGACTACATCGCCACGCGCGTACTCGGCATGACGCCGCAGCGGCTCGACGCGGAGCTGGACGCGTTCAACGCCTCGGTGTACATGGCGCCGGACCGCCGCTTCCTGCTGGGAATCCTCTCGCTGCACAGCGACGAGGACTCCGAGGGCGCCGAACGCCCCTTCCTCGTCCTGGAGACGACGGAGGCGGACACCATGCACGGCGCCCTGCTCCAGGAGTTCTACGACTACGTCCGCCACCGCGTGGACGGGCGCCTCCCGTTGCTGCTGAAACCGGCGAACCACGGCCAGGAGCATGAGCTGGCCCTGATCGGCGACGCCCGTATCCCGCGCATCCTGAGCCAGGAGCTGTTCGGCAGCCGCACCCGGACCTGCCTCAACCCGGGTGTGGCGGAGGGGCGTCTGCGGTACTTCCGCAGTCCGCAGGAGTACCGCGCCGGCGCCGCGGACCTCGGCTGGGCGGACATCGTCGCCATGGCGGGCCTGCCCGACGACGTGCCCCGGGTGGCCGGATTCATCAACACCCGCCCCACGACACCGCTTTCGCACACCAACGTGCTGGCCTCGGGCTGGGGCATCCCGAACGCGATCGTCCGCGACCTGGACGCCCTCGTGGAGCGGCACGGCCTGGACGACGCCTGGGTCCGCTACCGGGTGCGGGAGGACGCCGTCACCCTGGAACCGCTGTCCTGCGCCCCGGCGCTGGAGCGGCCGGTCTGGGACACCCAGCGCATCCACATCGGGGCCCCGCTCATCGGGGACGCGCCGATCATGGAACTGCACCGGCTGCGGCTCGACGACCGCGACAGCTACGGCACCAAGGCCGCCCACCTCGGCGAACTGCACCATGTGCTGGACAGCCGTACCGCGGACCTGACGGCCTTCTACGCCCGCCCGCGCCCGCCGCGGCCGGATCTGCTCGCCCATCTCGGCGCGCGGCTCAGTGAGCCGGAAGCGCCCCTGGAGCGGCTCCGGTTCTCGGCCGCCGAACGCGTGTCCCGGACGGTCCGGGCACCGAGGGGCGTGGCGCTGCCGTTCCATCTGCACCATCTGTACCTGACCTCGTCACCGGCGCTCCAACAGGGCATCGGCAAGCTGAAGATGGCGCTCGAACTCGACGCCCTCGACATGATCGACTCGCTCTCGCTGGATCTCCAGCACCTGATGCGCAGCACGCCGATGCCCGAGGACGTGGCGCGCGCCATCACCGGAGCCGTGCCGCGGCTGCTGGCCGACGGCCGCCGTCTGGTGGTGCGTTCCTCCTCCAACGCCGAGGACCTGCCGGGGTTCTCGGCAGCGGGCATCTACGACTCGGTGACGACCGTACGCGGCGCGGAACAGCTGCTGGACGCCGTCCTTCACGTGTGGGCGTCGCTGCTGTCGCCGCGGAGCGTGCGGATGCGGCACCAGGTCGGCATCGCGCTGGACGACACCTACATGGGGGTGATCGTCCAGGAGTACACGCCGGCCGACCTCGGGGGCGTGCTGGTCACCTGCAACCCCACGCGCCGGGAGGACTTCCGGAACACGTACCTCAACTGCACGGCCGGTTCGCCCGAGCGCGTGGTGGACGGCACGGTCCTGCCCCACCAGTACCTGTACAACACGGTCGAGGGCGGCGGCCGTACGGTGGCCGTCGGATCCCCGGGCACGGACCTGCCGGCGGACACGAGGGACGCGCTGGCCGAACTGGCACTGGCGGGCCGCCTGTTGCAGTCCCACTTCAGCGCGGACGACCCGGACGACGCCCTGGACATCGAGTGGCTGATGACCGACGAGGGGGCGTTCCAGCTGGTCCAGGTCCGCCCGTACGCCCGGTGAGGCGCCGTACGCCCGCGGTGTGGCGCCGCGCCGCGCGGGAGGACCTGACCCCGGCGGCCCGCCGGGTGATCCGCCTCAACAACGGGTTCCAGCTGCTGTTCAACCTGCTGTGGTGGATGCCCGTCTTCTACGCCTACCAGCGTGACGCGGGCCTGTCCGACGGCCAGATCTTCGGCATCCAGAGCATCTACTACATCGCCTTCTGCCTCTTCGAGATCCCCACCGGACTCGTCGCCGACCGCATCGGCGCACGCAACTGCCTGTGGGCGGGCGCGGTGGTCATGACGGCGGCGAACCTGATGCCGGTGTTCTCCCCCTCCTACACGGGCTTCCTGCTCCACTTCCTGGCCATCGCCGCCGGACGCTCCCTCACCTCGGGAGCGGCCAGCGCCTGCCTCTACGACGGGCTGCGCGCGGAAGCGGCGGACGCCCACTACCTCCGCGCGGAGGGCACGGCGCGGTCCCTGGGCCTGGCGGCCAAGGTCGTCTGCTGGCCGCTCGTCGGACCGCTGATGGTGCTGGCGCCGCAGGCTCCGTACGTGCTGAGCGCGGCGAGCGCGGCAGGCTCGCTCGGCTGCGCCCTCGCCCTGCCACGGCTCGCTCCGCGCGACGCGGGCGGGGCCGGGCGCGCCTCCGTGCGGCGCCATGCCTCGCCGCTGCGGCACACGGGCGCCGCGCTGCGGGCCCTGCGTTCGTCACCGTGGCTCGCGCTGCTCATGGTCCAGGGGGTGGCCGTCTTCACGCTGTCGCGGATCTGCCAGGTCAACCTCTTCCAGCCGGTGCTGCTGCACCATGGCATCGGCGAGGACAGCCACGGCGGTGTGCTCGCGGCGATGACGATCGCCGAGGCGGTCGCCTCCGCGCGGCCCCAGTGGCTGGGCTCCCGGCTGTCGCCCACGGCCTGGGTGTCCCTGCTGAGTGTCGCGCTCGCGGCCACGCTGGCGGGCACCACCGTCGGCGGCCCGTGGACGGTGGCCGGGCTGCTCTGCGTGTTCGCCGCGATCACCGGCTTCTGCTATCCGGTGCAGCGCAAACTCATCAACGACGCGATCCCGAAGGACGCTCCGCGTGCCACCCTGCTGTCGGTGGAGAGCATCGTGGACCGCGGTGTGTGCGCCCTGGCCGCGGTGGCCGCGGGCGCCTATCTGGCGGCGGGCCGGCTCGACGCCCTGCTGTGGCAGTCCGCCGCCGTCACCTGTGTCCTGATCCCGGCCCTTCATCTGGCGCTGCACCGCGCGAACCGCGCGAACCGGGCGGCGCGAACACGCGGGGCGGGTACGGCACCCGGCGCGGATCCGGGACCGGGGCGGGCGCGGGCGCTCCCGGCTGAAGAACCCCTCGCACTGCCCGTCGACGAGGGAGCCGCCCCGAGGCCCTGACGCGGGGCCCGAACGGACCGGGAACACGCCGGGCACCGGTCGTGGCCGTACGGCCCGGCCCGTCCACCGTGCGAGCGCGGTGCGTGCGTCTTCCCGGCCGTTCGCGCGACGTACACATGCGGAACAGGCTGTGCGTCGCCTGTGAAGGAGGCGTGGGGTTGTTGTCGTTTGCGTTCCGGATGTATGGCGCGAGCGGTCGTTGCTGGGGTTTTCTCTGGGTGTCACGCCAACCCCCCGCGCAACAAGGGGAATTGGTAGACGCAGAGTTTCATTCCCGTATTGGCATGCTCCTGCCATTTCGGGGTGCGCTCTTCAGGTAGCTCACACCGGCCGGCCCCACACCGACCGGGAAATCCCCCCACGGAAAGAGAAGCCTGCATGACCCACGGCACCATACGCAGCCGGCGTACGACCCTCGCCGCGGCCACCGCCGTCGCCGCCGCGGCGGCCCTGCTGAGCACCTCGCTCACCGCCTCGGCCGCCGCCCGGCCCACCGCCGCCACCGCGCGCCCGGCCGGTGCGCCCGTCGCCCTGTCGGCCACCGCCCGCACCGGTCTCCTCCGCGACGCGCAGGCCGGGCTCGCCCAGACCGCCAAGGCCCTCGGCCTGGGCAGCCAGGAGAAGCTGGTCGTCAAGGACGTCGTCAAGGACGGCAACGGCACCGTCCACACCCGGTACGAGCGCACCTACGCCGGCCTCCCGGTGCTCGGCGGCGACCTGATCGTGCACACCTCCGGGTCCGGCAGGACGGAGGGCGTGACCAGAGCGTCGAAGGCCACGCTGAAGCTCGCCTCGCTCACCCCGGGGATCGCCGCGGCCACGGCGCGGAAGCAGGCCCTGAGCCTGGCGAAGAAGGACCGTTCGGCGAAGCCCGCCGTCGAGCGGGCTCCGCGCAAGGTCGTCTGGGCGGCGGGCGGCAAGCCCGTCCTCGCCTACGAGACCGTGATCGGCGGCTTCCAGGACGACGGCACGCCGAACCAGCTGCACGTGGTCACCGACGCCGCCACCGGCAAGAAGCTCTTCCAGTACCAGGGCATCGAGACCGGCGTCGGCAACACCCGGTACAGCGGCAAGGTCGACCTGTCCACGGCGCAGTCGGGCTCGTCCTACACCCTCACCGACGACTCCCGCGGCGGCCACAAGACGTACGACCTGGACCACCAGCAGGACGGCACCGGCGCGCTGTTCTCCCAGGACAACGACACCTGGGGCGACGGGACGACGTCGAACGCCGCGACCGCCGCGGCCGACGCCGCCTACGGCGCGCAGGAGACGTGGGACTTCTACAAGAACACCTTCGGGCGCAGCGGCATCAAGAACGACGGGGTCGGCGCCTACTCCCGGGTCCACTACGGCAACTCGTACGTGAACGCGTTCTGGGACGACAGCTGCTTCTGCATGACCTACGGCGACGGCACGAACGACAGCGACCCGCTGACCGCGCTGGACGTGGCCGGCCACGAGATGAGCCACGGTGTCACCTCCAACACCGCCGGCCTCGAATACTCGGGCGAGTCGGGCGGTCTGAACGAGGCGACCTCCGACATCTTCGGCACCGGCGTGGAGTTCTACGCGAACAACAGCTCGGACCCCGGTGACTACCTCATCGGCGAGAAGATCGACATCAACGGCGACGGCACCCCGCTGCGCTACATGGACAAGCCCAGCAAGGACGGCGGTTCCGCCGACTACTGGTCCTCGTCCGTCGGCGACGAGGACGTCCACTACTCGTCCGGTGTCGCCAACCACTTCTTCTACCTGCTGTCCGAGGGCAGCGGCGCGAAGACCGTCAACGGGGTCGACTACGACTCGCCGACCAAGGACGGCTCGACGGTCACCGGCATCGGCCGGGACAAGGCCCTCCAGATCTGGTACAAGGCGCTGACGACCTACTTCACGTCGACGACCGACTACGCCGACGCCCGCAAGGGCACGCTGTCCGCGGCGACCGACCTGTACGGCGCCGACAGCGCCGAGTACAAGGCGGTCGAGGCGGCCTGGACCGGGGTCGACGTGCACTGAGCCGCCCCGCTCCCGCTCGCACGACACGTGGCACCCGGACCTGTGGTCCGGGTGCCACCCGCGTCTGCCGTGGGATTCGCGGCGGCCCGTCAGCTTCTGCGGTACCAGCCGCTGCCGATTCCCGCGACGTGCAGGGCCAGTGCGGTCAGTCCCAGGAGCATGATGTTGCCGGACGAGAACACGTGATTGGTGCTGATGTCGGCCGCGTTGATGAGGAACGACACGAAGAACAGCACTGCCGCGACGATGCCGAGCATGACGAGCCCCTCTCGGTAGGAAGTGAAACCCGTATGCCCGGCCGGCGCCCTCACAGACCTGCGCGGCCCCTCCGAAAGCCACACCGCGGTGGCGGGTCTCAGGCGTGGGCGTGGGCCTGGCGGGAGTTCGCCGCCTTGTGCGGGGCGGCGTGATGTGCGGGCCGGCCCGTCGCGGGAACGGCGAGGCGGCGCAGGGACAGGCCCGCGGTGACGAGGAGAGCGGTGAAGACGGCCAGGAGCAGGACGGACACCCACATCTGCCGGCTCCCGGGCGCCTGCCAGCCGGACCAGGCCGTGGTCCCCGCCCACAGCAGGACACCCGCGGCGTAGAAGGAACGGACGCGGTGCAACTGCCGCGCGGCCCGCAGGAATTCGATACGTTCGATCTTCGGTGCCATACCGAGCCGGGTACCCCGATGTCTGACGAACATCAGGGCCGACCAGCACTTCGCACACCGGCAAGCCCCGCTCCGGCGCGACGTGACGGGGACGGCGGGCCCTGGGGCGGCTCCGCCGCTGACGGTCCTGCCGCGTGCCATCCGGGCGACACACCGGCATCAGCGCGCCCTCCCGGTGGTAGGTCTGACGGTGTCCGGGCGCGCGCGACCTCCCGGTCACTCAGGCCACGATCAGGAGTGCGAATGTCCCCGACCCCGGCGTCCCGGCCCTCGGGCGGCTTCCGGCGCCCTCCTCTGCGGGAACGCTGGCGCCGGGCGCTGAACGATCACACCGTGCCCGCCCAGCGCTCGCTCATGGCTGCCTGGCTCGGCTTCGGCTGCACCTTCGGCGCGGCACGGCTGATCACTCACGGCATCCGGGGCGGCTGGCTGCCCTGGGGCAACATCTCCGCCGGCAAGACGCATCTGCACCACTACAACTTCGGCATCGCCACGCTCGCGGGCGTCGGGCTGGTGGCGGTCCGTGGCGACGAGACCTATGTCGGCCACCCCGGGATCGGCGCCCTGTACGGTGCGGGTACGGCTTTGATCGCCGACGAGTTCGCCCTGCTGCTCGACCTCAAGGACGTGTACTGGGCCAGACAGGGCCGCATCAGCGTGGACGTGTCCCTGGGCATTCTCAGCGCGCTGGGTCTCTATCTGACCGCGGTCCCGTTCTGGCACGAGATCACCAAGGTCACCCGCGACCACCTCCAGGGGCGCCCGGCCCACGCGGCGTGAGCGCGGTGAACCGGCACCGGTGACGTTCGCGGGCCTCGTTCCGTCCGCCTGGTCTATCCGGTCGCTTCCGTGATGACACCGCGGCCGGAAGGCGAATGGAGCTGCTCACGAGCCGGGCCGCCACAGTGCGCGCACACCACCGCCGCCTCGAAGCGGTGCCCGCAGGCGTGCTGGAAGCGCATCGGCGGGTCCTCGGCGTTCAGATGCCGGTCGCCCCACGCCATCAGCGTCAGCAGTACGTCGTTGAGTTCCGCGCCCGCCTCGGTCAGGTGGTACTCGTAACGCGGAGGATGCGCGCTGTACAGCTCACGGCGCACGATCCCCGTGGCCTCCAGCTTGCGCAAACGTGTGGTGAGAATGTCCCGGGGCGCCCCCGTGTTCGCCGCGATCCCCCCGAAACGCCGCACGCCATGACTGAGTTCACGCACGACAAGAAGAGCCCAGCGCTCCCCCACGAGGCTCAGTGTGTCCGTTATGGAGCATTCCCGAGGTGACATGACTGCGAGAATAACTCGGAGCCGAAAACAGAGACGCGCAGGGGACGAGCCCGAAGGATCAGAGGTCCTGCCCTCTCGCGGGGCGCCGGAGAAGGTGAAGCATGCGGACGGATGACTGGCAGCACACCCATGACCTCGATGACTCCCTCGACTCCGAGAGCAGCAAGCAGGAACGGACGGCGCACAAACCCCGACGACCAGGACACACGCCCCCATCTTCGGGTGGGTAGAGCGGGCAGGTGAGGTCCGCGGACCGCGACACCGCGGCCGCCTTCGCGGAGGCGTGGCAGCGGCGCGCCGGGGTGGGGGCGGTGGTGCGGGTGCGGCTGCGTCTGTACCGGCTCGTCGGCGAGGGTGACCGGGAGCGGCTGATGAGGTGGTGCCGGGAGTTCGCGGCCGATGCCGAAGAGGACGTGACCATCGATGCCGGCACATGGGCGGGCACGCGGTTCGCCCGCAGGCGGTACACCTTCTGGGAGTGCCCGACGGTACGGAGCGGCGGACCGGACCAGGGGGCGATGACGTCACCGGCGTGGTGGTCGGCGTACTCGTCGATCCGGATCGCCACCCCGGACCGGCGCCGGAGCCCGGCGAGGCGCTGTCCCTCGCCCACAGCGTCCACACTGGTGGCATGCATCTGCGCGTCGAAAGTCACACCCTGCCGGGCCGGAACTGCGGCCCCGGCCCCGGCTTCCCAAAGGTCAGCGAGGTCGAGGTCGCGGTCCAGCGCAAGGACCGGCCCGACGAGCTGCTCGAACCGCAGCCCGGCGACGCGCCGACGGCGACCTGGACGCTCCCCTGCGCGTTCACCGTCGACGGCGCGCTGCACGGTCCGTACGTGCAGAACCGGCTCGGCGGACGCTTCGTCTACCTCTCCTGGCTCGGCAGGCGGCCCGGCGAGGAGGTCTCGCGGATGTTCCGGCGCGCCAAGCTGATGCTCGCCGACGTCGCGCCGCAGGTGCTCGCCGAGGCGCGGCTGAGCGGCGTACTGGTGGCCCGGCTCGCCCTCACCGACGCCCAGGGTCTTCCGCTGTGCGGGCGGGTGCTGCCCCCGGCGATCGTCTGGAGCGCCGGCGAGCCGTCGGACGCGTGAGCCTGTGGCCGAGCGTCGCCGCGTTCCGGCGTACGGCTGTACGGCTGTGCGGCTTCAGGCCGCCAGTGCCGCGGGCTCGCCCAGCCGTGTGGCCGCGGTCTTCCAGGCGGCGGTGACGGCGAGGTGGGCCTGCGCGGTGGCCGCCGGTCCGTCTCCGTCGAGCCGCAGTGGCGGTCCGACGTGGAGGTGCAGGCGGGGGCGGCGCAGCGGAGCGGTCGCCAGGCCCGCGAGCTGCTTCACGGCCGAACCGGAGGTGACGCGGCGGGCACCGGATTGGCCGACCGGGATCACGGGCGCGCCGGTGCGGTGCGCGAGCCGGGCGAGTCCGCGGCGGAAGGTGCCCGGCGCGGCTTCGGTCGCGTCCTTGCGGTCGGGCAGGCCGCCCTCGGCGTAGATGAGGATGTGCCGTCCCTGCTCCAGCGCCTCCTGGGCGAGGTCGATCGCCTGGGGCGCGCGGGGGTCGCCGCGGTGGACAGGGATGTGGCCTTCGCGGGCGAGGGCGCGGCCGAGCAGAGGCACCCGCCACAGACCGGCGGTCGCCATGATGACGGGCCGGGCGCCGAGGCGGTGCAGTGCGGCCAGGACGATCGCCGGGTCCGCGAGTGAGGTGTGGTTGGCCGCGATGATCCCGGCCGGGGGGAGTTCGGCGTCTTCGTCGGCGGTGATCGTCAGCCGTCCGACGGCGGGTATCAGGTGATCGGCGAGGCGGCTGAGCATCAGGTTCTCCGGTTCGCTCGGGATGAACCTCATCGTCGCCGATGGAGCGGTGGCGCGCCTGAGTGTCCGTACTCATCTCTCGTGTGCGTCCGGACGGGACGGCAGGCCGGTAGCGGGCCGCAGGCTGGTGTTCGTCGGAGTCTCCGGAGCCGCAGGCGGGCGCCAGCTGGCGGGCGTGCAGCGGCTCGGGGAGGCCTGCGGACCGTCTATGACGGCGCCGACGGGACCACGTGGCCGTGCCGTCGTGTGTCCCGCCCGTGCACGGGCCTGGAGGCGGAGAGGGCAGGATTCGAACCTGCGTGGACCCCATAAGGATCCGACCTTGAGACGAACTCGTCGGTCCCCGATCAACCACTCCGGGCACCTCTCCCTGTTCCCGGCCCCGGTGGTTCCCGGTGCCGTTCACAGGAAGAAGACTGGCAGGGACCGCTGACCCGCCGCTGACGCGGGCGTGCCGTCCCTGCCGTCGGCTACGCCGCGCGCAGGTCGATGACCGTACGCAGCTTCCCGCTGGTCGCGGTGCGCTCGAACGCGTCCCTCGGCACCGTCTCCACGGTGAGGGCCAGCAGGCCCTCCGCCTCGGCGGCGGCCAGCTCCGCCACCTCCGCCGCCAGAGCCCGGTGCGCCGCCCCGGGGTCGTCGGCGTACTGCTCGTCCAGGCGGATCGTCAGCTCCTCCCGGCCGGCGCCGGAACGGACCACGAGCTGCACCTCGCCGTGGTAGGCGAGCCGCTCCTGCGCCGCGGCGACGATCCGCCGGTAGTTGACGAAGTACGTGCCGACGCGCACGACGTCGCCGTAGCGGCCGAGCAGCTCCAGCCGGGGTACGTGGCTGCCGCAGGCGCAGGGGCCCTCGACGGCGCGCCCCAGGTCACCGATCTCGTAGCGCTCCAGCCGCTGGCCCGCGCGTGCCCGGGAGGTGAACACCAGCCGGCCGGGCTCGCCGGGCGCCACCGGCCGGTCGGCCCCCGGGTCCAGGATCTCCAGGGTGTGCAGGTCGGTCAGCACGTGGTGGACCGAGCCGTCGGAGGAGGCGCACTGGTACCCCAGCGGCCCGAGGTCGGTGCTGCCGTACGCGGCGGACCGGATCACCTGGACGCCGAACTCCTCCATGAGGACGCGGCGTTGCTCGCCGGTGAAGTGCTCGCCGCCGTAGAACACCGTCCGGATGCCGCCGTACGCGCGCAGCCGGCCGGCCTCGGCGTGGAACAGCTGCCACAGGTAGGACGGCATGCCGAACACGGTGTCCGCCCGGTGGGCGACCAGTGCCTCGGCGACCGCGGCGTGGTCGGGTCCGGCGGCCATCGGCAGCTGGGTGGCGTTCAGCCGCTCCAGGATGGAGAAGAAGCTGATGAAACTCCCGTACATCCCGCCGCAGTAGAACAGGTTGGCCGCGCGGTCCCGGGCCGGATCGAAGCCGGCGGCGAGCAGCCCGTCGGCGGCGGCCCGCATCTGGTTGTCGTAGTCGTCGACGGTGAACACCGACAGCGCGGGCGCGCCCGTGGAACCGCCGCTGCGGAAGTACAGGTGCGCGTGGCGCGCGTCCAGTGCGGCCAGCGCGCGCTGCACGCCCTCCTTGCCGAGCAGCGGCGCGTCCGGGACCGGGGGCAGGACCGGGGCGGACACCAGGTCGTCCAGGCAGGCCACCGGCCCGAACTCCGCGTCCGCCGCCCGCACGCTGACCCGGCGGCTGTAGCGCTGGAGCGCGTAGACGCCGTCGTGCGGCTCGCCCTCGTAGCCGTCCAGCATGGAACCGACCGGGGTGATCCGGGTGACGCCCGCGGCGAACAGGGCGCGCGACAGCGCGGCCACGTCCGCCCGGCCGCCGCCGACCGCCGCGGTCTGGAGGTAGCGGCGCATGGGCCGCAGCGTCCCGGTGGCCCGGTGCCGGGGCAGCGGCTTGACCCAGACGCTGCGGTGCAGCGGGGAGGCCGCGAGCGCGCAGCGGGTGTCCGCCAGCACCCGCCAGGATCCGTCCTCAGCGGTGAACACCTTGGTGAGGCCCAAGTGCTGTTCGAGCCGGGCGAGTTGCTGCACGGTGGTGATCTCCGCCCGCTCGGCCGGGCCGGGCCGGGGCGCGGGGCGGGCGGCGGAGACCTTCGCGAGCCGTTCGGCGAACCGGCCGGCGAACGCGAAGACCTCCTCGGTGTCCTCGGTGTCGAGGTAGACGACCTGCGGGCTGGAGCATGCCTGCTGCTCGAACCGGCAGACGTCCTCGGCCAGCGCGTCCAGCAGGCCGTCCTCGGCCGCCGCCTCCCGGGTCAGGTAGGCGAAGGAGATCCGGTGCCCCCATGCGACGACGCGGCAGCCGGGCGGCGCCAGTTCACGCGCCGCGCCCTCCGCCTCCTCGCCGCCCCAGACCGCGATGGCGTCGGCCTGCCCGCACAGGGTTTCCAGCCAGTCGCGGCGCGAGGAGGGGAAGCGCAGGGCGATCACCCGCTCGGCGATCAGTCCGCTCGGGTCGGCCGCCGCGAGCGCGGCGAGCAGGTCGAGGGCGAGCGCCGTGTCGGAGCCGCTCGTCTTCAGGACGTTGACGTTCCCCGCGAGCAGGCCCTCGACGACGCTCAGCGGGGCGACCGCGGCCGCGTTGCCGGGCGCGATGTGCACCAGGAGCCCCACCGGCGCCCAGGACTCGAACACCGTCTCGCGGCCGTCCGGCCGGGTCAGCCGCTCCGGGCGCAGGCCGCCCAGTTCCCGGCGCAGCTTGCGTTCCAGTGCCTGCCGGGTGAGCGCGCCCGCCAGCTCGGCCAGGGTGGATCCGGCCTCCGCGGCGGGGAGGTGGGCCGCCAGCCGGGTGTGGAGGGCGGAGCGGGGGTCCGCCAGGTCCGCGCCGACGGCCGCGCAGGCGCCGAGCACGACGTCGGTGGGCAGCGGGCGTTCCAGGACGCGGGCGGCCGCCTCCGGCAGAGCGGCCATCCGCCGTTCCGCCTCGGCGTCGTCGACGAACTCGCCCTGCCAGAGGTGGAGTACGGGTGCGGAAGCGGTCACGACATTCCCTTCATCATTTCGGCGGCGGCGACCGCGCAGCTGCGGTTGCGGCTCACCCCGGCGCGGCCGAGCACGGTGAACCAGTCGGTGGACAGCGGGCAGGGGCACTCCTCGCCCGGGTGCAGCGAGGCGAGGTCGCCCATGACGACGCTCTGCGCCGGTACGGACGTGATGTACGGGCTGACCAGGTGCAGGAAGCCGGGCTCGCCGTACGCCAGCGGGCGCAGCGTCCCCGGGTCGCGGACCGCGGCGCGCGACCACACGGGGACGTGCAGCCGGTGGTGGGCGCACTCGACGTACGGCACGCAGTGCTCGACGGAGCCGAAGGTGTCGCGGACGGACTCGGCCGGGATGCCGAGGCGTTCGGTGACCGCGGCGCGGAACTCGTCCTTGCCGATCTGCCGGTCGGCGTGGCCCTTCCAGCCGCCGCCGAGCACCACCAGCGACCCTTCGGGCAGCCGCAGCGGGGCCATGCCCGTCGACCTCATCCGCTCCAGGGTGAAGTACAGGAACGCCGGGAAGCCGAGGATGCGCACGGGCGCGTCCTCGTCGGCGTAGCGCTGGAGGGCCGCGATGCAGCCGTGTACGTCGAACTCGTGGCCGGAGCCGGTGTGGCGCAGCGCGTGCGTGGTGTGCCGGGCCGGGGCGAAGTCGCACAGGTAGTTGTCGGTGAACGACGTGCCCAGCTTCAGCGAGGGCGCGGGTTCGTAGCTGTAGAGCAGGTAGTTGACCGGCCGGTCGGGGGTGATCCAGCCGTAGTGGTCGAAGATCCGGGCCACCATGCGCTGGGCCGAGCGGATCGTCCACCGGTCGAAGAACATCTGGGACTTCTGGCCGGTGGTGCCCGAGGACGTCAGGTGCAGGAACACCTCGTCGCGGGGGACGGAGAGCACCTCGTGGCGCTTGAAGAACGCGGCCGGCACCAGCGGTGTGCGTACGCCGTCGCCGACGGTGGGCGCCGGGATCTCGGGCTGGTCCTGGAGCAGGGCGGCGAAGAACGGGGACCGTTCGGCGTGCCAGGCGTTGGTCTCGGCCATGGCGGCGGCGAACAGCCTGTCGGTGTCGGCGCCGGTCGCGTACGGGTCCGCCAGGTCGCACAGGCGCTGCACCTGGCCGAGCGCCGCCGGGTCGGGGACCTCGACGGGAGCGAGATGGGGGTTCATCGGGACACCTCGTGAAGGGGCAGATAGGTGGAGGCCCAGGCGCTCAGGTAGGCGCCGAGGTAGGGCTGGAGCAGCGGGCTCACGGCCGTCGTACGGAAGTCGATCTGCCGGCTGGTGCGGGAGAGCACCACGTAGTCGTGCAGCCGGTCGCCGACGCGCCGCATCGCCGGGTAGACCGCGCTCGGTACGAACCCGGAGGCCAGGAAGATCTCCAGGGCCTCGGTGTCGGCCAGCGGCAGCAGGGTCTCGGCGTAGTCGGCGCCGGCCCGGGTGACCGTGGTCATCAGCGCCTCCAGGGCGCCGGTCAGCGCCGCGGGGCGCGGGTGGACGGCCACGAGCGCGCAGCTGCCCGCCACCGGGTCGAGGTCGGCGTACGCCTCGAAGCCGCCGTCGGCCGCGACCAGCAGCGCGTTGGGGGTGTGCAGGGGGAAGAAGCGGTCGGCGGCGCGGGGGAAGCGTTCGAGGAAGCGGCGCCGTACGAAGGCGGGCGCGGGGATCAGCTCGATCGGCTCGGCTCCCACGGCCCGGCGCGGCACGCTTTCGAGGGCGACGGTCCGTGCCGTGCCGGCGCAGTCGATGCCGATGCCCGCGGACGCGGCGGCCAGCAGTCCCGTCAGGCGTTCGGGTACGCGGTCCACGGGAGCCCGCCGCTCCAGCACGCCGTCGGCGTAGCGGGCGAAGAGCGCGAGGCTCTCGCAGCCGTCGACCTCGACGGCGTTGGGCAGCAGGCCCAGGGGCCGGAAGCCGTTGCGTACGACGACGTGCTGCGGGCCCTCGGTGACGACGCGCACGGTGGCGTAGAGCGAGTCGGGCACGCCGGTGGCGAGGGCCGCCTCGCACACCGCGCCGGTCAGCCGGGAGGCCAGTCCGCCGCCGCGGTGGCCGGGGTGCACGGCGAGCCCGAGGAGCTTGCCGACGCGGCTGCCCGCGTCCGTCTGCACGACGGCGGAGCCGACGAGGTCTCCGTGGGGCGTACGGGCGGTGAGCCAGTGCGCGGAGCCGTCGGTGATCATCCGGCGCATCACGGCCGGGTCGCTGCCGAGCGGCACCGGGTAGCCGTGCCCGTACACGTCGAAGTACAACTGCCGCAGCTCGGCGATGTCCTGGACCGCCGCCGGGGCGAGGACGACGGTCATGACGTCTCTCCCGCCGGGGTGAGGTGCGCCGTCGCCGCGTTGGCCGGGGAGGTGCGTGGTGCGTCGGGCCGCGCGCGGCCGCCGAGCCACCACAGCGCGAGCGCGACCGGGACCAGTCCGGCGCCCTGGACGAGGCAGAGGGCACGCGCGCCCAGGTGGTCGCCGAGCGCGCCGAAGACGAGGGAGGACAGCGGGAAGGTGGCTCCGAGGAGGGCCTGCATGACCGCGAAGAAGCCGGGCTTGTCGGCGGTGGGTACGAGCCGCTGGAACAGTGCCACGAACCGGACGCCGATCACGCCGACGCACCACCCGGCGACGGCCAGCGCGCCGATCGCCGTCGCGTGCCCGGCCCACAGGCCCGGCAGCCCGAGCGCCACGGCCATCACGGCCAGGCAGGCGCTGCCGACGGCGACCGGCCGCCCGGGTACGCGCGCCCCGGTGAAGGAGCCGACGAGGGTGCCCGCGCCGAGCGCGGCCTCCAGGGTGGCGACGGTCGAGCCGGTGGAGTGCAGCACCCCGCGGGTGTACAGCGGCATGACGACGTAGACGGCGGTGGTGAACAGGTTCGCGGCGGCGAAGCAGAGCAGCACGCGGCGGATGAACGGGAGTCCGGCCAGGACCTGGCGCAGCGTCCGGGGCGCGGGTGGTGTGCCGTGTCCCGCTCCTGCGGCCGTGGAGCCGTCCGGCGCGTCCTGCGGCACGTCGGACGCGCCGGACGCATCGGTCGCGTCGGTCGCGTGGCGGAAACGGGCGGAGGCGACCAGTGGGGCGGCGAGCAGGTAGGCGGTGCCGCAGACGGCCACGACCGCCGGGAGGCCGCCCGCGTCGACCAGGAGCGGTCCGAGCAGGCCGCCACCGAGTCCGGCCAGGGACTGGGTGGACAGTTCGAAGCCGGTGGCGGCCTCGATGTCGGCGTCCTCGACCAGTTCGGGCACCGATGTCGTCAGACAGGGGTCGAACACCGCCTGGCAGGCGGCCAGTGCCAGGCCCACCGCGTACACCGCGGCCATGGGCAGGTCACCGGTGTACGCCCAGAGCGCCGCCGGTAGCGCGACGGCGCCCGCCACGGCCGCGGCGACGGCCAGCACCGTGCGGTGCGCGTGGCGCGCGACGACGCGGGCGACCACGGGGGCGAGCGCGACCGCGGGGAGGGTGCTCACCATCAGGAAGAGGCCCGACTCCAGGCCGCGCCGCTCGCCCCCGGCGAAGCCGACGAGCCACCAGACCGCGCCCACCTGGAACATCCGGCCGGCGGCCTGGGTGAGGAGCTGAGCGGTCCACACCCGGCCGAAGGAGGGGTTGCGCAGCACCAACGGCAGGCGCCGGGCGCGCGGTTCGGCCGCGCTCATGAGTGCGGCCGTTCGTCGACGACCCGGACCAGCTTGCCGGAACGGGAGTTGACGGCGAGATCCTGGTGCCGTGCCCACTCGACGGTGAGCGGGTTCACGTGTCCGGCGTCCGCCGCCCCGGTGTAGGCCGGCCGCTCAGCGAGAACGGCCGCGGCGACGGCGGCTCCCAACGCGCCGTGCCGCACGGCGGGTTCGCCGGTGGCGAGGCGCAGTACGAGTCCGTCGCGGCCGTCGCGGCGGCGTATCACGAGCTGGAGCCCGGTGATCTCGTCCGCCGTGTCGGCGCCGCGCACGATGTCGTGGACGTCCTCGGTGTAGAGGGAGACGGGGCCGACCCGTACGCCCTCCTCGGCGCGGCCGAGGATGCGGAAGACGCCCGCGTCCCGGTCCACCCACTCCGCGCGGTCACCGGCCGGATAGCGCAGCACCGGCATCAGTCGCCGGCGCAGATCGGTGACGACCAGCCGTCCCGGGACACCGGTGCCCCCGACGGGTACGTCGGCCTCGTCGTCGAGGATCTCCACGGCCGTGTGCGGGACGAACGCGCGGTGCACCCACGGGTCGCCGCCGGGTACGGCCTCGCCGAGGAGGCCCGCGTCCACGCTCGCGTAGCCGAGCGAGCGGGCCTCGGCGTTCGGGAACGCCTTGCCGAGCAGCGGGAGTTGGTCGCCGAAGAGGCATTCCCCGCCGAAGAAGAGGAGTTCGACGTCGGGCAGGGTCCGGCCGGCCGCGGTGAGGCGTTCGGCGAGCGCGCACAGGGTGGTCGGGGTGCCGGCGACCACCTCGACGCGGAACTCCTCCAGGGTGGCCGCGGTGGACTCCCAGGGCGTCGCGCCGCCCAGCGGTAGCCGGACGTTGGCCACCGGGGAACGGTGCAGTGAATCCAGTATGAAGCTGAAACTCGCGTACAGGTCCCCGGCGTAGAACAGATCGGCCACTCGATGACCCGGCCGCAGACCGGCGTTGACAAGTCCGGCACCAAAAGCGGAGGTGAATTCCCGCCATTCCGTGCGTGTGTAGAAGGAGAACTTCGGGGATCCCGTGGTTCCGCCGCTGCGAAAGACGACGGCTTCCTGAAGCGGGGCCGTCAGCAGCCTGTTCTCGCGGGGTGAGTTGGCCCGCCAGAATTCCGCCTGGGGCACGACCGGCAGGTCCGTGAGCCGCGTGACCTGGTCGGGCAGATGCGAGTAAAGCTGTTGGTAGAACGGCGAGTTGAGGCGCGCGAAGCGTACCAGCTCCGCCAATGATTGAACGGGCATCAATTCCTGCTCGAAGAGAGGTTTCGTCGGCGATCCATGGGCACGACGGGGGTACGGGGATTTGGTCCACCCGGAAGGTCGGGCCGGAGGACCGTTTCATCGACCGGTGCGACTGATCGTATCTCACCATTCGGAACGGACTTGCATCAACGTGCCTTTCAGGCAAGGGGATTGGCCCGCCGCGAACGAATTCACACCGCTCCAGGTTCCCGTCGGAGCGGAGACGGTGGTCACACGTCACCCATTTCCATAAGGGATGGTTGAGTGCGCTAAAAGGACCCTTTTCATGTGGCGCGGAGGCTGGTGAGTGGCGAGGCGGTCGGCGCTCCGTGCGGGGAGGGGGCGCCGGGGTCCGGGGCGGCGGACCGCCGAGTACGGCACGTACCCTTTGCGAATATTTGAACCGGCCACCGTGGGGCGGCGGTTGGGGGGCGGACGGGATCGGGCCCGCGGGAGGCCAGTCGCTCGCACGCAAGTGCCCATTGGGTGGTGCCTGGTCCGCGGCCTACAGTGACCGGTGGTCCGCGGTTCGGTTCGGTGCCGAGGGAGGGGGCCGCTCATGGCCGGCGAGTTTCAGGAGCGCAAGCTCAGGGGGATGTTCGCCGCGTTCGACGCCGACGGGGACGGCTGTCTGCGCGAGGAGGACTTCAGGGCACTGGTCGCCCGCTGGAGCCGGCTGCCCGCGGTGGGCCCGGGGACGGAACTGCGCGCGCGGGTCGAGACCTTGCTGATGGGGTGGTGGTCGGCCCTGCGCGAGGCAGGGGGCGCCCGGGGAAGCGGTACGGTCGATTTGCGCGAACTGCTCACGGTGGTGGACAGGCTGCCCGCGATGGCGGCGGAGGTCACGGCCACGGCGAACACGGTCTTCGACGCCGTGGACGCCGACGGGGACAACCGCATCAGCCCGGAGGAGCACCGGCAGCTCGTGGAGACCTGGAACGGGCGGCCGGTGGACCTGACGGGCGTCTTCGAACTGCTCGATGCGAACGGCGACGGCCATCTCGACCGCGGGGAGTTCGCGCTGCTGTGGCGCCAGTTCTGGACGAGCGACGACCCCACGGAACCGGGCAACTGGCTCTGCGGCAGGTTCGCCGCCACGCCCTCGTCCTCGGGCGGGCAGGCGCCGGGCTGAACCGGATCCCATCGCCGGCAACGGCACCGGTTGCAGGTTCTCGCGGCGCCTTCGACCGTGGCCGTACAGGTCGCCCGCCGCTCATGAGGTAGAGCTGGTGCGCGGTGATCGGCGCGCTGGTGGCGCCCCGGCACGCCACGGGCACGAGTGGATGGGTGAGACGGGCCGGGAGGGGCAGGGAGTGTCGCCGGACCGGGCCCGCGATTCGGGGCACCGGGACGCGGGCCGTACGCGGCCCGGCCGTCGGCGCCGCACCGCCCCCGGCTCGGCTCCGCCCGGCTCGGCTCGGCTCGGCTCGGTGGAGGGTACGACGACGGTGCCGGCTTCGCGCCGCGTCCGTCCCGTGCGGTGGCGTCGCGGGTGTGCGCGCGTGCGGCGGCGCGGTCACCGGTTGGCCCAGTGACCGCGCCCCATTCTTCCCGGGAGTCGCCCGGCTCATCGGCCGGGGCGGTGGACGTCTTCGGATCGGTCCCCGTGAGCGGTCGTCCGTCACCGGTCCGGCCGGGCGGAGTCCACGGCTTGCGCGGTCACCGGCGATGCGGAGTACACGGCTTCCGTGGTCACCGGCGATGCGGGGTGTCCGGTATCCAACTGCCGTGGAAGCCGGAGGGGACGCGTCGCGGGAGTTCCACGGTGGCCGTCCGGGTCAGGTCGTGGGCGTCGAGGACGAGTAGTTCCGACGCGGCCGTCGGGCCGTGGGACACGATGGACAGCAGCCAGCCGGCGTCCTCGTCCGAAGCGTCGGACGCGGGAACGAACACCGCTTCGCCCGGGGCGGTGCCTTCGCCGGTACCGTAGGCCGTGCCGACGCCCGCGACCGTGTCGTACTTCATGATCGCGTTCTCGCTGATGGTGTAGAGGTAGCGGCTGTGGCGTCCGGTCCGGCCGTCGTTGATGGTGGGCATCTCCACGCCCCGGTCGTCGAGTTCCTCCTCGCTCACGCGGCCCGTGGCCGGGTCCAGCAGCCAGCGGTGCACATGTCCGCCCTGGCTCGCGCCCAGGGCCCAGTCGCGGCTGTCCCGCACCTGCTCGACTGTCCCACCCATCGCCTGCCACATGCTGTCGAACGCCTGGCGCGAGTAGCGCACCGCCTCCAGGACGACACGTCCGGCCGCGTCCTCGTGCGCGTTGCCGACGTGGAAGATGTAACAGGGGTCCACGTCGAACCACCTGACCTCGCCCGCGGCGTCACGGCGCATCAGGCCCAGCCGCGCGCCGTAGGTGTCGGACCAGCGCATGGGCATTCCGCCGCGGGCCAGCAGGGCCGGGTCGAAGACGACGGGCAGGTCCAGCCAGACGACGTAGTTCTCGGTGATGGCGAAGTCGTGCATCATCGTGCCCGCCGGAACCTCGATCTCCCGGCTCTCCACCAACTCGCCGGCCGCCGAGAGACGGTGGTAGGTCAGGTACGGGGGCCTGGCTCCGTAGCCGAAGAAGAGGAGCTCACCGGTGACGGGGTCTTCCTTGGGGTGGGCGGTCATGGCGGTGGTCAGGCGTCCGCCGAAGTCGCAGGGGCCGACGGTGTCCAGCTCGCCGGTGACCTCGTAGGGCAGGCCGCTCTCGACCAGGGCGAAGAGCTTGTCGGCGTGGGCGATGACATGGGTGTTGGCGTTGACCGCGGCGAGGTCGCGGGTTCCGTCGGGGCGTATGGAGGGTGCGCCGGCCAGCTTGGCGGTGCGGACCCAGCGATTGCGGTACCACTCGGCGCGGCCGTCGCGCAGCCGGACCCCGTGCAGCATGCCGTTGCCGGTGAAGACGTGCCCCGGGTCCTCGCCGGGGCGGGGGTTGGGGCCGTTGCGCAGGTAGCGGCCGGTCAGTTCGGGCGGCAGGGTTCCGGTGACCTTGAGGTCGAAGGCTTTGGTCTCGTCGGTCACCGGAGTGTAGTGACCTGCCAGGTAGGTCTGGGTCGGCTCGGTGGATTCGGGTTCGCTCGTCATGGCCTTCTCATTCGATGGGCTGACTGGTGGCGGCCGGTTCAGGGGGCGGGCCGAGGCGCTGGATCGGGAGTCGATCGGCGGCGGGGGGCGCGGCCGTTGCAGCCGCGCGGGCGGCGCTCCGATCGGTGCGGCGCCGGATGCGGAGCGGCGTGCGGGCCCCAGGACATGCACAACACTACATGTCATCTTTTACATGTCAATGCTTGCGGTTTGCGGAGTGAGGGGTAGGTCGCCGCCGCGTGGCGTCGCCGTCGGTGAAGGCGGTTCGACGTCGACCAGGGCGGTCGGCGCGATGTACCGGTCGGCGCGGTCGATCTGCCCGCCGCCGACCGTGCGGCCGGAGCCGAGGAGCGGTGATGCGGTCTAGATGGTGCGGCAGCAGGGCGGCGAGCAGCGCGGACGTCGCGGCCGCGCACTCGGACGGCTTAGCCACGACCGCGTTGCCGGCCGCCAGCGCGCCCGCGACCGGCACCAGGAGCAGATTGATCGGGTACTTCCACGCGGAGTTGGCCAGTCCGACACCCAGAGGCTCCAGCACTCCGACACCCAGAGACTCCAGCACGGTGTGCGCATCGGTGCCTTCCGGCAGGGAGGCGGGGACGGCGACCGGCTGCCGCGCCGTCCACGTGTGCAGGTGCTCCAGGAGGTCGTCGATCTCCCGGAGGGTCGCGCCGATCTCCGCTCCGTCGGTCTCGGCACGGCTCTTGCGCAGATCCTTGTGCAGGGCGGCGGCTGTCGCGCTCCTGTTCTCCGTGAGCAGGGCCCGCAGTCGGGTGAGCTGCGCCCTGCGCCAGGCGAGGGGCCCGGTCCGTCCGGTGCCGGACGTCGCGCGCAGCGTGCCGACGAGCGCGGCCACGGCGGCACCGACCGGGTCCGGGGGGAAGTGATGCGGGGGCCGCTACGGGCGAGCGGCACGCGTGGGAAGGGGTGCGCTCACCCCAGCGAGGCGAGGGAGGCCGCCCTGGTCGCCTCGCTGTCGAGGTTCCGGCGCGGGGCGGGCAGGAACAGTACGGCGATGAAGGCGGCCGCGGCGCCGATGACGGAGAGCCAGGGCAGGGCGCTGGCCGTGCCGGCGGCCTGGGCCTGGCGCAGCCCGTCGTGGATGTGGCCGGTGACGGCGTCCGCGTAGAGGCTGCCGCCGATGGCCAGGGCGATGGAACCGCCGATCTGGCGGAAGAAGGTGATGTTGGAGCTGGCGGTGCCGAGGTCGGCGGGGCCGACGTTGGCCTGGATGACGATCGTCAGCCCGGAGAGCATCGGGCCGATCCCGAGGCCGATGAGCAGCATCCACAGCGACATCGTCAGCAGCGGCGTGTCGAGGGCGAGCCGGGTGAACAGCGCGGCTCCCGCTCCGGCCAGGACGGTCCCGCCGAGCAGCCAGATCCTGTAGCCGCCGGACTTCCTGATCATGGTGGCGGTGAGCAGGCTGCCGGTCACCATGGCGATCATCAGCGGGTACAGGTGAAGACCGCTGGAGCTGGCGCTGTGGCCCAGCGCCTCCTGGAAGAAGCGGGGCAGGAAGATCACGGCGGCGAAGAGGCAGAACGCCGAGAAGAAGGAAGCGGCGCTGACGAGGGTGTACGCGCGGTTGCGGAAGAGGCCCAGCGGCATGATCGGCTGACGGGCCCGCTTCTCGATCAGGACGAAGGGCACCAGGAGCAGGGCGGCGAGCAGGATGGGGCCGAGCACGACGCCGTCGGTCCAGGTGTGGCCGTCGATCCCCTTCATGGTCAGGCCGAGCAGCAGCGAGCTGATCCCGACGGACAGTACGCCGATGCCCGCGTAGTCGGGGCGGCCGGCGTCCGGTATGCCTCCGCCGCCGGGCAGGAGCCGCCAGACGATGCCGAGCACGACGGCGCCGATGGGCAGGTTGACCAGGAAGACCCAGTGCCAGCTGGCGTGGTCGGTGAACACGCCGCCCAGGTAGGGGCCGATCACGTAGCTCAGGGCCATGACACCGCCCACGGCGCCCTGGGCCTGGCTGCGCCGCTCCGGCGGGACGGTGTCGGCCACCATGGCCAGGGACAGCGGCATCAGGGCACCGGCCCCCAGGCCCTGGAGACCGCGGAAGGCGATGAGTTCGCCCATGTTCTGCGACAGCGCGCACAGTGCGCTGCCGGCGAGGAAGACGACCATGCCGATGATCAGCAGCCGCTTGCGGCCGTAGACGTCCGACAGCCGGCCGTACAGCGGGACGGTGACGGTGGACGTGAGGAGGTAGGCGGTCACCGTCCACGTGTAGAGGTCGTCGCCTCCCAGGTCCTGGATGATCCTGGGCAGGGCCGTGCCGACGATCGTCTGGTCCAGCATGGACAGGAACATGCCGCCGAGGATGGCGACCAGCAGGAGGCCGTGGTGTGGCGCGGATTTTCTGTGCTGCTTCATAGGTAACGCCCTACAGGTAGTTTTTGACATACGGGACCAGAGGTCGCCGAGGGTGCCGAAGGGGGTGGGGAAATGCCTCGGAGGCGGGAAAAGCCTCGCGCCCCCGCATCCGGGCGCCGGGCGACCTCAAGCGGGCCGGACGCGACCGTCCGGCCTATGTAGACAGTGACAGGTAGAGAGTTACAGGTCAAGTTCGAGGTATGCTGAGGGCATGTCCCTCCGGATCGCCCTCCTCGGCACACTCGCCTTCACCGGCCCCGCCTCCGGCTACGAGCTGGCCAAGCAGTTCGACAGCTCGGTCAACCACATCTGGCAGGCCAAACACAGCCAGATCTATCCAGAGCTCGCGAAGATGGTGAAGACGGGTGCCGTCACCGTCGAGGAGGTCGGCGACGGTCGGGGGCGCAAGATCTACACCGTCACCGACGCGGGCCGGGAAGAGATCACCCGCTGGGCCTGCGACGGCGATCCGCACCGCAACGTGCGCGACGAGACCGCGCTGCGCGGCTTCCTCGTCACCCTCCTGCCGCCGGCCCAGGGAGCAGCCGTGATGCGCGCCGAAGAGAGCAGATTCGCCGCCCGGTTGGCCGAGATGGAAGCGCTCAAGGCGGAAGTGGAGGCCCGTACGACAGCGCAGTCACCGCGCTTCGGCCTCTACGCCATCGACCTGGGTCTGCGCACCCATCAGATGCTTCGGCAGTGGGCGGCCGACACGGCGGAGGATCTCGAAAGGCGTGCCGACGCCTGAGCGATCGATCGCGGGCGGGGCGTCGGCAGGCGGCGGGCCGGGGCCCGGCCGACGAGTGCTTGAGGTCGGCCGCCGACGCCTTGCGGCGTGCGCAATCCACCGGGCTCACCTCGGTCCCGGTCGCCGGCGGTGGTCCCGGTCAGCGGTTGGAGGCCCGACCACTACGCCGTCCGGGCCCCGGTGACCAGCATCCTGCGGGCGGCGCCGTCGTGGTCCTGTCGGCATAGTCGACCGGCTGCGTCCCGGCACCCGCGCGATCGCGGCCTGTCCCTCACCGAGCCGGTCGGCCATCCCCCCGTCCTGCCACAGGCGATGGCTCACGCACCGCGAGGCGCCGGGCTGCCGAGGCCGGTGTCGCCGAGACCCCGCGCCGGATCCCTCCCGCAGGGCGAGTTGGCGGCAGTCGAGGTAGGGGAGGCCGGGGCCGACGTGTGCGGTGGCCGGCGACGACGTGCGACGACGGCTGCGTTCCGGCCGTCGCGCACTTCGGGATCACGGCCGACGCCGTGGTCGTCCACGATCAACTCGCCACCGCTTCCGCCGTCATCCACTCCCCCGCATCACCCGCCGCCCGGTGGCTGAGAACGTCGTCATGGCCGGGGGGAATTCGGCGCCGTCCTGGTCGCCCGGGAGGTGACCGACACCCTTTTCTGCCCATGGAGCACAAGGTGGGCGTGGTGTCGAGCCGCGTCCCCGGGTACGAAAGCTCCACCGCCGTCGGTCTCAACGGCCCCGGCCGAACCGTCACCGCCCGAGGCACCGCCCGCCTCCGCACCCCGGAGCGGGACGACATGACCGAGGGCGGGACGACATGATCGTCATCCCGCCCTCGGCCGCTGCCGCTGCCGCGAGAACAGCGGGCACCCCGTCCTGCTCGACCCGGTCGACAACTCCGGGGCCCTCCCCCACTCAGCCCCGGACGGGGATGGCGGACCTGGCGTCGACGACCCGCCCAGCATCCTCGATCAGCTCCGGCGGTCGTCGTCTCGCGAGCCGCGCAGCCCCCCGGCCGGAGCGGAGGCCGGTCACATACTCGGCTCAGATCACATACTCGGCTCAGACGACCGACAGCACGATCTTGCCGGTGGTACGGCCCTGCTCACCGATCTCGTGCGCCTTCGCCGCCTCGGCCAGCGGTACGACGGTGTCGACCACCGGCTTCAGCGCACCCCGCTCCACCAGGGCGCTGATCTCCCGCAGGCCCGAGTGGTCGGGCTCGACCAGGAGCCACACCACCCGCACCCCGTCCGGGGCCGCGGGGACGTCGTCCGGGCCGGGGAGGGTGATCAGCCGGCCACCGGGCCGCAGAACCCTGAGGGACCGCTCGGCCGTCTCTCCGCCGAGTCCGTCCAGCACCACGTCGATGTCGCTCACGGCGTCCTCGAACCGCACCGCGCGGTAGTCGATCACCTCGTCCGCGCCGAGCCGGCGCACCAGGTCGTGCTTGGCGGCGCTGGCCGTACCGATGACGTACGCGCCACGGGCCTTGGCGATCTGTACGGCGAGATGGCCGACCCCGCCGGCGGCCGCGTGCACCAGCACCCGCTCGCCGGGCCGCAGACCGGCGGTGTCCACGAGGGCCTGCCAGGCGGTGAGTGCGGCGAGCGGCAGGGCCGCCGCCTCCACGTGCGTCAGGGACGCCGGCTTGGGGGCGAGATGCCGGGCCGGTGCCACCACGTACTCGGCGTACGCGCCCGCCTGGCGGGGGAACGACGGCATTCCGAAGACCTCGTCACCGGGGCGGAACAGGCCCACCCCGGGGCCGACGGCCTCGATGGTGCCGGACACGTCCCAACCGACCGCCGGCACCGCGCCCCACTCGATGAGGGCTCCACTGGCACGCGTCTTCCAGTCCACCGGGTTCACCCCGGCCGCGTGCACCCGGACCAGGACCTCGTTCAGCCCCGGTTCCGGGCGCGGGATCTCGCGCTCGACCAGGTTCTCGGGCCCGCCCCACTGCTCCACGACCACCGCACGCATCGTCTTCCTCGCCCTTCGCTGTTCTTCGCTTCGTATGGGTGCGCGCCGGCAGGTCCCCGACGCGACGCAGCCCAGCATCGGTCACCGCGCTCCGCCACGGTGTTGGCCGTACGGCCACTATGTGCCAGGATCTGGCCATGGATGACATGGAGTGGACGGCCACGGAGAGCGAGACCGGCCGGGCGGGTGGCCCCTTGCGGCGGCACCGGATCGCCGTACTTGCCCTGCCCGGGGTCCCGCCGTTCGAGCTGGGTATCCCCTCACGTGTCTTCGGCAGCGTGCAGGACGCCGGGGGCCGTCCGTTGTACGACGTCACCGTCTGCACGGCCGACGGCGCTCCCGTGCCCAGCGACGCGGGCTTCACCGTCCAGCCCGCGGCCGGCCCCGAGGCCCTGGCCACGGCGGACACCGTGATCGTCCCGCCCACGCACGCCATGCCCGAACTGAGCCGTGGCGGACCGCTGCCTCCCGGGATCGCCGCGGCCATCGCCGGCATCCGGCCCGGTACCCGGCTGGTCTCCATCTGCACCGGGTCCTACGTCCTCGCCGCGGCCGGACTGCTCGACGGCCGCCCGGCCACCACGCACTGGAACCTCGCCCCCGAGTTCCGCCGGGTCTACCCCAGGGTCAAGCTCGACGAGGAGGTCCTTTTCGTCGACGACGGCGACGTGCTGACCTCTGCCGGGGTGGCCGCCGGCGTCGACCTGTGTCTGCACATGATCCGCCGTGACCACGGGGCCGCCGCCGCGAACCGGGCCGCCCGCATGTGTGTCGTACCGCCGTGGCGGGACGGCGGGCAGGCCCAGTACATCGACCGCCCGGTGCCCGAACCCACCGTCGCCACCACCACGGCGACCCGCGCCTGGGCACTGGAGCACCTCGGCGAGCCGCTCACCCTCGCCCGGCTCGCCGAGCATGCCCGGATGAGCCTTCGGTCGTTCAGCCGCAGGTTCCGCGACGAGGTCGGCATGACCCCGGTGCAGTGGCTCACCGCACAACGCCTGGAGCTGGCCAAGCAGTTGCTGGAGACGACCGACCTGTCCATCGACCTGGTCGCGCACCGGGCCGGCTTCGGCACGGCGAACTCGCTGCGGGCGCACATGAGAACGGCCTTCGGGGTGGCGCCCGCCTCCTACCGCCGTACCTTCAGCGCGAACGAACCCGTGTCAGCCGGCCGTCATCGGGCCGCTGGGCAGTCCGGGTTCGGGATGCCCGCCGGACCGAGCGCCCGAGTTCCCGCGCGGAGCGCCGACGCGCAGGGGGCGCTCGGAGTCTGACGACCCGGCAGGCAGCGCGCCACCCGCGCCGAGCCGGTGGTGTCCGCCGCGGATTCCGGTCCCGGCGCCCTCCCGGCGATGCCGATGCCCTGAGCGACGCCGAGCGGTGCCCGCCATGTGAGCGGAGGGTGGCACGCCACAGGCCTGCCGCATGTCAGGCGCGCCCACTGCCGACAACGCCAGGGTCCGTACGCCCGCACGATTCCCGGTGATGACACCGACCGCCGCGCAGCGGGAGACTCTCCCCACGGCTCTGCACCGAAGGAGAAGTCCGTGCCGAAAGGACGGTTACGCGGCGCACGCGAGTACGCGCTCATCGTCGGCGTGTTCATCGGCCTCCTGTGCATCGTGTACGGAGGAATCGCGGCTGCCACATGGGCCCTCAGCGAGGTGACCGGTTGCGGCCACCACTGCCCCGCCCATGCCCCCGACACCGGCGGCGGTGGAGGAGGAGGTGGCGGATAGCCGCCGACCGAGCCGCCCCGCACCAGGACTCCGGGACCTCGGGAACCCGATGTTCGAGCCGTGCCTGCTCGGGTGTCGCTCCGGGCGCCGAGAGAGGTCCCGGCGGAGTCAGGGGGGCGGCCAGGAGAGTACTGCGCCGCCGTCGCGGGTGACGGCGTCCCTCAGCCGATGCGGACGCTCGTTTCCGGGGCCAGCCGGTGGTAGCGGGCCGGGGTCCCGGGGCCCCGCTCACCGAGGAAACCCTCGACCATCGCCGTGCCGACGTCGTTGAGGGCGCCGTCATGCACGGCGTAGGCGTCGCGAGGAGCGACCTCGCGCAGATAGTCGATCAGATCGCCGACCGTGGACCAGGGAGCGTGCACCGGCAGCAGCAGCGTGCCGACCGGGGCCCCGGGGACGGTCAGGGCGTCGCCGGGGTGGAAGAGGGCCCCGTCCACCAGGAAGCCCACGTTGGGGATGCGCGGGACATCCGGGTGGATGACCGCGTGCCAGGCCCCGTGAACCGTGATGTCGAAGCCCGCCACGCTGAAGGCGTCGCCGTCCCCGGTGGCGGTGACCCGCGTGCCCAGGCCGTCCAGTCGCTTCGCGACGGAGGAGTCGGTCCAGATACGCAGCCCCGGACGTGCCGCGGCGGCCCGGCGCAGGACCTCCTCCGAGAAGTGGTCGAAGTGCTCGTGCGTCACGAGCACGGCGTCGGCGTCCTCCAGCGCCCTCGGGTCGGTCAGACCGCCCGGGTCGATGACCAGGCGGCACCCGTCCTTCTCAAGCCGCACACACGCATGACCGAACTTGGTGAGCTCCATGGCCGGCACATCCTTCGTCGTTGTTGAATCTAGATTATTGAACCTAGTTGTACAACTTAACTGTACAACTGGGTGTGAGATCAACGGGTTAGAGTGACCCCATGGACGAAGACACGCTGGCCGAGGAGCTGCGGCGGTCACTCGGCGAGCTGGTCCGGGCGGTGCGGGCCGTGGACACCATGCCGCCCGGCGAGGCGGCCATTCTCGGATTCCTCGACCGCGGCGGCCCGTTGACCACGGCAGACCTCGCCCGTCTGCGCGGCGTCACGCATCAGTCGGCCGCCAAGTCGGTCAAGGACCTCGCCGCCGACGGCCTGGTCCGCGGGGAGCAGCACCCCGACGACGCCCGGAAGCTCCTGCTGCACCTCACCGACGCGGGCCGCGCCCGCCTCCAGCGGGAGCGCACCCTGCGCGCGGGCGCCCTCGGCGCCGCCATCCGCGAGACCTTCGACCCCGACGAAAAACGGCGGCTCAGCGACTCCGTCGCCCTGCTGTCCCGCCTGACGGCCCGCCTCACCGGCCACTGACCGCTCGCCGGGCGATCAGCCGACCCTGCCGACCGGGTGCATCAGCGCAGTTGCCGTCTCCTTCCCACGGCAGGAGCCGTCTGCCATGAATTCGGGCACGCCCCCTCGGCTGCCCGCGGCGACCGGGCCGTGCCCACACCCCGCGCGAACACCGTGCACCGCAGGGGCAGCGGCCGACCCTCCGCCCGTCGCGCGGCCATCGGTCGGGCGTACCGTCCGGGACGACGACGGGCTCGCGGAACGCCCGCTGCCGGCCCCGAGGGCGAGGCGCGCGTCCGGCGCGGCACGGACGCGTCGGCGAAGACGACGGGCCTTCGGCGGCACAGATCCGGCGAGGGCGCCGGACCCTCCGGTCAGTGGCCCAGGGGCGTCGGCGGTTGCCGCTGGTCGGCGAGGTGGTCCTCGACGTGGCGGCGGAACGTGTCCGTGGCCGGATGGCCGGGGCGCGCGGGCCACGCCAGGTGGACCGTGACCGGCTCGGCGTCGCGCACCGGCAGATAGCACACGCCGGGATGGGGGTGTTGATGCACGGTCCCTTCGGTGGTGACCCCGACCGCCGCGCCGGTCGCGATCGTCGTCAGCCACTCGTCGACCCCGGGAACGGTCACCGTACGGGGCCGCCGTCCGGCCGGCCACAGCTCGGCGCTGGTCGTCGCGGCGCTCGCGCACAGTGCCACCGTCTCGTCGCCCAGGTCGGCCAGGACCACCTCCGAACGGTTCGTCAGCGGATGCCCGACCGGTACGGCGGCCATCCGCCGCTCACTGGTCAGCGCACGGTGAACGAGGTGCCGATCGTCCGGGTCCGGGCTCAGTCGCAGGAAGGCGAGATCCGCCTCGCCGCGGCGGAGCAGCGCCGCCGGATCGTCGGCCCGGCGGATGTGCACCTGGATCTCGGGGTGCCGCTCGCGCCAGGTCCGCAGCAGCGGCACGGTGTGGCTGCCCAGCGCGGCCCAGGCGAAGACGAGTCGCAGCGGACGCGCCGTCCGCTGCCCGGCGGCATCGGTCAGGGCGTCGTCGAGTTGGCCGAGGATGCGGTGGGCGTTCTCCCACAGCCGTTCGCCGGCCTCGGTCAGGTGCAGGCTGCGCGTCGAACGCTCGACCAGGTGCACGCCAAGGCGCTGTTCCAGCTGGGCGAGGGTCCGGGAGAGGGCGGGCTGGGTGATGTGCAGCGTACGGGCGGCGCCCGTCAGCGTGCCCTCGTCGCCGATGGCCGCAAGGGCCCGCAGATGACGTAGCTCCACATTCATGACCAGCAAGCATAAGCCGTGGGCAGAAGGCATTTCCCCGGCCCACGGCGGCACGCCTAGCGTGGTCGTCATGACCAACTCCCAGCAGAACATCCTCCTGATCGGTGCGGGCGGCACCCTCGGCCGCGCGGTGCGGCAGGCCCTCACCGCCCGCGGGCACCGGATCCGGACGGTCGGCCGTACCTCGGGCGATCTGCGTTACGACATCACCGAACCGGCACAGGTCACCGCCCTCTACGAGGCGGCCGGGCCGCTGGACGCCGTGGTGAGCGCGGCCGGATCGGTGCCGTACAAGCCGCTGGCCGAACTGGGCCCGGACGACTGGCAGGCCGCCTTCACCGGCAAGGTCCTCTCCCAGATCGAACTGGTCCGCCAGGGCATCGCCCATGTCGCCGAGCGCGGCTCCTTCACTCTGATCACCGGCATCCTCGCGCACGAGCCGATCGTGACCGGCGCCGCCGCCTCCCTGGCCAACGGCGCCGTCGAGGCCTTTGTGCGCGCCGCCGCGATCGAGGTCGCCCCGCAGCGGGTGAACGCGGTGTCCCCGAACGTCTTCACCGAGTCCCTCGACACCTACGGCGACTTCTTCCCCGGTATGGGCTCGGTGCCGCTGGAGCGCGTCGCCCAGGCGTACGTGCGGTCCGTGGACGGAGCGCAGACCGGACAGATCTACCGCCTCTGAGCCCGCCGGAAGCCGATCACCTCCCGCTCGCCGCGTCCCGGGAAGCCGCACTTGGGGAGATGCGCCTCTTGGACGGGCGTTGTCCTCCCCCTTGCCGGCCACGTCGACCGCTTCGAGGTGGCCGGCAAGGTCCTTGGACGCGGCGGGGCGGTGGCCGGTGAGGCGGATCTCGATCCCGGCGCGTTCGCCCGCACGGGCGACGATGTCGCCGGTGGAGTCGGGCGTCAGGCCGACCTCCACGACGGTGTGCCGACGCCAGGCAGAGCCGCCCGGATCGGTGAGGCCGGCGACCTCCCCCACCCCTGATCCCTGCGACGCGCGGACCGGACATATCAAGGCGCAGTTTGGTCATGCAGGCATCTCGACCTCCGACACCCGATGGAAGGTTCCATGCCCGTGCCCTCTTCGGCCTGCCCGCGACCGGTGCACCGGCCTTCGGCGATGAGAACGCCTCGCGGCGGGAGTCTTCCCTGCAGCACCAGCCGGTCCAGGCCCGCCCCACCGTAGAGGAGCAGCCCCATGAACACCCCCAGCCCCCTTCACGCCCTTCTCCGCCGCGCCGTAAACGCCGGTGGTGTGCCCGGTGCCGTCGGGCTCGTCGCCCAGGGGGACGAGGTCGAGGTCGTCGCCGTCGGGGAGGTGGACGTGGAGGGCAGTGCGGCGATGCGGCGGGACACGCTGTTCCGGGTGGCCTCCTTGACCAAGCCGGTCACCGCCGCGCTGGTGATGACGCTGGTGGACGAGGGGCGGGTGGGGCTGGAGGAGCCGGTGGACGCGTGGTTGCCGGAGCTGGCGAAGCCCAGGGTGCTGCGGGCGCCGGACGCCGAGGTGGGGGACGTCGTCGGGGCGCGGCGACCGATCACCGTCGAGGATCTGCTCACCAGCCGCGCGGGGTGGGGGTTCCCCGCCGACTTCTCGCTGCCCGGCGCGGCCGAGTTGTTCCGCGTCCTGCCGGGCGGCCTGCACCCCGCGCACATGCCCCCGCTGGACGCGTTGCTGGCCGCCCTCGCCGAGGTCCCTCTGCTCCACCAGCCGGGCGAGGGGTGGCTGTACAACACCTGCTCCGACCTCCAGGGCGCCCTCGTCCAGCGGGTCACCGGCCGGCCCCTGGCCGACGTCATGGCGGAGCGGCTGTTCGAGCCTCTCGGGATGGCGGACACGGCGTTCCACGTGCCGGCGGCGCGGCGGGGCCGGTTCACCAGCATGTACGCCCCGGCCGACGGCGGGCTCACCCTCATCGACTCCCCGGCCGACGGCGAGTGGAGCGCCCCGGCCGCCTTCGCCTCCGGGGCCGGCGGCCTGGTCTCCACCGCCGACGACCTGCTGGCCTTCTTCCGGATGCTGCTCGCGGGCGGCACTGCCACCGAAGGCCGCCGGGTGCTGTCCACGACATCCGTTCGCCGGATGACCACCGACCACACGACCGCCGGTCAGCGCGAGTCCGGGGCGCTCTTCCTCCGGGGCCAGGGCTGGGGGTACGGCGGCCAGGTCGATCGCGACCGCGCCGAGCCGTGGAACGTCCCCGGCCGCTACGGCTGGGTCGGCGGCTCCGGCACCACGGCGCACATGGTCCCCGCCACCGGCACCGTCGCCGTTCTGCTCACCCAGGTGATGCTGACGGGCCCGAGCCCGATGCCGCCGCTCCTGGAGGAGTTCTGGCGGACCGCCGCCCTCACCGGATGACGCCTGCCCAGTTCTTCTACGCCGTCCCGCTCACGTCCACGGCTGATCTGCTGTGGTGCGTTCGACTGGGGGTTTCGTTCGGGTCGGTCGGTCGTTTGGCCGGTTGTGGCGTCGGCTGATACCTGGTGGGCGCGGTTCGGGCCGTTGCTCGCGGACCGCGCGCCGAAGCGGGGTGGCCGCCGGCGAGACCATCGTGAGGCGGTCGACGCGCTCGCCTACAGGTTCCGGACCGGCGCGCAGTGGGTCCGCCTGCCGGAGACGTACGGCGGCCGGCGGGGTGTCCGCGGCCGGCTGCGGATGTGGGCCGTCGATGGTTCCCACCTGATCCATCATTTGATGATCTTTGAAGACGGATTCCAGTCCCCCGGGGCTTCGTCGTGTTCCGGGCGGATCGGCCCGGCGTTGGTGGCAGCGACAACCGGCGGGCCGTGGCTTTGGCGCGCACGACGAGGACGGCCCCGATGAGGCCCCCGTACGTTGTGCCGACCAGGCGCGAACGAAGGGCGGAGCCCCAGATGGCCGAACTGATCCCGGTGGAAAGCACGCGGCCGGCGCCCGGGGTGGGCAGACGCACCCTCGGTGTGCTGCCCCTGGTCGGAATCTTCTTCTTCACGGTGTCCGGAGGCCCCTTCGGGCTCGAAGCCGCACTCTCCAGCGCCGGTCCGGGCATGACCCTGCTGATGATCGTCCTGGTGCCGGTGGTGTTCGGCGTGCCGAACGCGCTGGTGGCAGCGGAGTTGAGTGCCGCCATACCGGTCGACGGCGGCTACTACTACTGGACGAAGATCGCGCTCGGCAGAGGTGCGGCATTCGTGTTCGGGGCCTGGAATTCGATCGGATCGGTGCTGAACCTCGCCCTCTACCCGATCCTGCTGGTCGACTACCTGGCCACCTGGGTCCCGGACATCGCCCGCGGGAAGGGGCTGGTGATCGTGGACCTGTTCCACGGCGGTTTCGTCGTGGACCTGCACTGGATCGTCACCGTCGCCCTCATCGTCCCGATGGCGTACCTGAACTACCGCGGCTCCAAGGCGGTCAGCGAGTACTCGGTCGGGATGATGCTGCTGATCCTCGCACCGTTCGCGGTGCTGACGGTCCTCGGCATCTGGCACGGGATCGGCAACGGGATCAACGTGCTCTCGCCCTTCATGGTGCCGGGGCAGAGCGTCCACTCGTCGGTGGCCGGCGCGCTCAGCGTCATCGTGTGGCTGTATCTCGGCTTCGACGGCCCGAGCACCGTGCTGGGCGAGGTCGCCGACGCGCACCGGACCTATACCCGGGCCCTGGTCATCTCGGTTCCGCTGATCATCACCGCCTACCTGCTCCCCACCATCGCCGCCATCGGCAGCGGGCTGCACCGGGGCGCGCCCGCCGACTGGGTCCAGGGCGACTTCATCGTGGTCGGCGGCGCCCTGGGCGGCATCTGGCTGAAGGTGCTGCTCTCCCTGGGATCGGCGCTCTCCCTGGTGGGGCTGTTCATGGCGATCCTGCTGACGAGCACCCGGGTCCCGCGGGCGCTCGCCGCGGACGCGTACCTGCCGCGCTGGATGGCCCGGGACAGCAGACGGTTCAACACACCGGTGGGTGCGCTGCTGGCGAGCACCACCGTCGTCGTCGTGCTCTCCGCCGTCGACTTCAGCTCGATCCTGCGGGCCACGGTGCTGCTCACCCTGGCCTCGATCCTGCTGGAATTCGTGGCCTTCCTGGTCCTGCGCTGGAGGTATCCGCGGATGCTCCGGCCGGTTCGGGTCCCCGGCGGCTGGCCCGGCGCGGTCCTGGTCGTCCTGCTGCCCACGGCGATGATCGTGTACCTGGCGTGGAGTACGGCGGTCGACGAGGCCGCGATGTTCGGCATGAGTCTCGCGGTGGCGCTGCTGGCCGTGCTGCTTTATCCGCTGTGCCGGCGGTTCGTCAAGGGCGACCGGCCGGACGCGGAGATCGATTCCTCCCGGGTCGAGCTGGGTCCGGACCGGTTCGCGGGATTCGGTTCGCGGAAGGCGGGCGTCTGATGGATGTGGAACGGGTGGTCACCGGGCTCGCGGAGCGGTTGCGGAGCTGGTGGCCGGTGCCGGGAATCGCGATCAGCGTTGTCGACGGGAGCGGGGAGTCCGCGTTCGTCACCGCGGGATTCGCGAACGCGGAGTCCGGTGCGCCGCTCTCCCGCCGTACACGGTTCGAGATCGGTTCCATCAGCAAGACCTTCACCGCCTTCCTGCTCGGCATACTGGCGGACGAGGGGAAGGTGGACCTCGACGCTGCGGTCGCCGACCACCTGCCCTGGTTCGCCCCGAACGGCGGCTCCCGCGCGATCACCGTACGGCACCTCCTGCGGCACACCTCCGGCCTGGTGGCCGGGGCCGACGCGCTGCCCGACGCCGCCGCACGCGGCTACGCGCTGCGCGATGCGAGGACCTGGGCCGAACCGGGTGAGCTGTTCCACTACTCCAACGAGGGCTACAACCTGCTGGGGCTGATCGTCGAGCAGGTGACGGGGGA